>DATKTE010000338.1:0-8302 GCA_035531295.1 Alphaproteobacteria bacterium | reverse complement strand
TGATATTAAACAGAATACATTTTCAGGAAATTTTTCGAGTCGAAGACGATATCTCTCTGAAGGAATTAAAGGAATGAGCTCTGACAACCTTTCTGCGATTGCAATTGTCTAAATTTTATGGCAAACTTTTAGGTGTCCGGTTGAAACCCAATAACTGATAACGAGGAAAGAGTTTCCGGCAACTCTAACGAAAGAGGAACAAAAATGAAATATACGTATACAGCCCTGTTAGCGGCTTGTGCTTTCACTCTTGCAGCTTGTGGCGAGAAAAAATCAGAAGAAACCCCTCCACCACCAGTTCCAGCTGAATCAACTGAAGCAGCTCCACATGAAGCAGCTCCAATGCCTGAAGCAGCCCCACATGAAGAGCATGTACCAGCACCTGAAGCTACACCACCAGCTGAAGCTCCAAAGCAATAACACATTAACGTTATTGATATAAACCCCGCCTATTGCGGGGTTTATTTTATTGGCCCCGTAATGAACTTAAACTTAAAGGGCTGATTGCTCACCATGACTACCCGTTGTGCTCTTAACACGACAATGCTCAGTTTACATATATCATGATTTCATATTTCAAAATAGAAGTCCAATTTTATAATTGGCCATTTTAACTCCGACTGAATTTATATAACATCCAACGGATAAATTAATCTGATAGGTTTGTTCGATTGCTTTATTCGCCCTCTGCGAGCTCACAAAGTGGGCTGGCGACCCGAAAATGTTCACCACCAATTTCTCTACTCTAAAGGTAGATCTCTCTTACCTAGATGAGATAACACGAGGCTGGTAAGAGAAATTTATCCTCACAATTCTGGAGTTATGTCCCATTATTGCGAGGATAAGATTGAGAACGACGCCCTACAAAACCTTTATATTCGTTAAGCACCCAAGCCAGGACTTCATTTCCAACATTTATATAGTAAAAACTCACTATTTTTTAATTAATAAAATTGTAAAATAAATTTTGAAAACTGAGAAAGGAAAAAGTCATGCAATTGGAGAAAATATTTTTAACTGCTTTGATCATCGGTATTGTTCAAGAAGGTGCTCTACAGGCGGTGGATGTAACTATTAATTATAAGGGGCCTGGACTTAGCACGGATCTTGTCATACCAGAAAGTGTTAAAGGGACGGTTTGGGTTGAGACTTTGTTAAAAGGTGGTATTAATGTAGATTTACATAATCCAACTACTAACGAACATGATGGATTTACTTATTCATACCCCACTGATGCGACAACGATTGGTCCGGTCAAGTATGCTGTGAGCAAGATAGGAAACGTCACAATTCCGAAGAATTGTACTTCATCACTTGATAATGGCACAATTCCCGTAACTAATGCAGAACAAAAAACCTTAAAAAAAGTAATCGTAAATCTTACTGCCGCTCCCATTTATAGTAGTAATGAAGCTTTCGATTATAGTTGCCGGATTGATGCAGAATATTAATAAAATTAAATGAGTTTAAGAAGAACGAAAGAGAGGGCGCCCCCCTCTTTTTCACTTCGGGTGAATAACGAATACACACTCCTAGTTAAGAACGACTCTTACAAAACTCTCACATTCACTAAACGCTCAAGCCATGAACCTTCATCCATCTTGATCCATTCCGGCCGCAAATCCTGGCCTTTGAGAATGAGGTAGCAATCCCCGTACCATTCATTTCCAGGGAAGTTGTGTCCTAAGACGGCTGCCACAACTTGTGCTTCTTTTTTAAGGCCCAAGGCTAAATAGCATTCCACAAGGCGATGTAGAGCTTCTGGCACATGGGTTGTTCGCTGATATGCATCTATTACGACTTGAAAGCGGTTAATGGCCGCAAGATAAAGTTTATGCCTCATATAGTATCGTCCGACATTCATTTCCTTGCCGGCCAGGTGGTCATAAACAAGATCCATTTTGAGCTGCGCATCACGGGCATATTTTGAGTCAGGAAATTTCTTTACCACGGCTTGCAAAGCGCTCAAGGCTTCATAAGTGTTCTTTTGATCGCGCATAACGGTTAGGATTCGATCGTAATAACACAAGGCTTTCAAATAATAAGCATAATCAATATACTTATACCCTGGATGCAACTGAACAAAGGCATCTAACGTTGCAATACCCTTATCGTAATCACCGTTTAAGTAGTTAGCGTAAGCCGACATCAGCTGACCACGCGTTGCCCACTCGGAATAGGGATGTTGGCGCTCGACCTCGTCAAAGGCTTCGGAAGCGTCCTTATAATCGTTTTTTAAAAGATTTTGATATCCTTCCATGTAAAGATCAGTGGAAGGCCTTTCCACATAAGGCTTTTCTTTTTCACTACAGGCTGTTGCCAAAAGAAGAGCTAGAGCTCCTCCGATCTTTAAATAATGCTTTTGCATTCGACTCATCCTTAACCATAAACTTCTTCTGTTTATAGGACTTTTGATTTCGTACAGCAATGGGAGAGTTGAAAAAAGGAAAAACCTGCGATGAATTTTTCACTTAGAATTGCAAAGCTTTAATTGAGGATATAACGCAATGCGCCCAGGCCTTTGAAAGGTCTGGGCGCACAAGCAATATACAAAGTTTCACCAGCAGGGTATAACCCCAGAGATATTTGGTGTTCTTTATTTATTCTTTTTTTCAACTTTCTTTTTTTCTACAAATGGATATCCAGCAGGGAAGTCTAATTTCGTATCAATAAAAGTCTTCATTTTGTCTTTTGCTGTAAGACAAGATTCAACAAAAGTTGGATCAAGCGTTTCCATTGCTACAGGACCACCCGTATATCCTTTTGGCTTTTTTAGAATGATGCCGATATGCGCACCCTTATTGTCTTCATTCATACTTATAATTCCGGTACGCGCATCCATTTCAGGTGAATAAAACTGTTGGGATACGACTTCAAATCCTAAGGTATCAGCGATACGTTCTAGGGTCCTTCCTGGAATAAAATTGTTCAGACCCAATCCATTGGGTTTTACTTGCAATATATGCTGAAGGACTGGTGTTTTAAGAAGCCATTCATCATTAATTAAGCCCGGAAAAAGGAGAGAAGAATCTTGTTGAGCCGAATCCATAACGCCAAAGCAAGTTTTTATATAAATATCACTCATTTGTCTCCGACGGGACATTTCGTCATAACTGAAGTCCTGCGCACCAGATTGAGTAAAGATATATGCTTTCCCATTAGGTTTAAGAAAATTAAATGTGTTTATAAAGAACTTCAACACTTGTTCACCATCAAAGAAATGGATGACATTGGAACACATAACCAAGTCAAAAAGATTATCGGTAGCCCCATTTCTAAATAATCCAGTGAATTTTTTATTTTCAGGTAAGTCGAGACAATCCCCCACAATAAAATTCATTCGAGAAGCAGCCCATACATTTGATATTTCAGAACTCTTTTTCATCTCTACAACTTTTGATATAAGATGACGTAAATTATCAGCGGAAAGTTCATTAACAAAAATATTTGCTGAGCTGAAAAAAGGAGTTTCTCTTACAACACGCATTGGTAAACGTCCGTAAGCTTCCCCGATAAATAGGATGTTTCCTGTTCCTGGGTTTTCAGAAAGTTCTACTCCCCGACAATCTTTTAGGAATTCTTCTTCAAAAGACCCTAAGGAGGGATACTGCATGCCTTTTCCGTTTTGGGTCTGCACTGGACGGCCTGTTATGCGTTCTGGATCAATGGAGTTTAAGCGCGATGTACTTTTGGACTGTCCTGGTTTTTCCTCCATAGCATTCAATAAAGAGCTGTGGGCAAATAAACTTACCGAAACTAAGAACGAACTAAATAATAACTTTTTTAACATAATTACTCCTAATATCAATTTGCATATAAACAACAAGCATTATTTATTATCAGAATGACAAGAAGTCAAGACCTTTATAAACTATAGTTCATTATTATAAATACGGTTGAAATTTAAACGATAATATGTACAACTTTATACATACATTTATTGCCTGATGTTGTGCAACTGTGAAGCCAAGGCGTGTAAGCCCATGATGTCTTGTATTTTTTTGTCCGGTTTCACCCGACGAAGCCTTGACGATAGCAGGTCAACAAAAAGACGTTTATCGCACTTCAATCGAATACGCCGAAGGATCGGCGAAAAGGGCCAAGAGAAGTTTGTGATGAAGGCCATGCCCTGTGCGGATACCATGGAATTTTCCAAGGAGTAGGCCCCCTGCCAAATGGAGGTCGCCTAGCGCATCGAGCACTTTGTGACGCACACATTCATCTTGATAGCGCAAGCCATCTTCGTTAACGACTTCTGTCCCATCATAGACAAGGGTGTTGTCAAGGGATGCGCCTTTGGATAGACCCATCGCCCAGACTTTTTCAGCGTCTTCCAAAAGACCAAAGGTACGAGCCGCCGAAATATCTTCTGCAAAATCTTCTTCTAGGGGGCGAAAAACACGATGTTGAGGCGCAAGAGGCGTCCGGCCTGCAAAATCAAAGTCTACCTCAATTTCATAATAAGGAGCAGGAGCAAGTGAAACTTTCCGGTCACCTTCTTCAACAGTAACGGTTTTTAAAACACGAATCGTCTTTCTTGGGGCAAGCTGCTCCTTGATGCCAGCTTCTTCCACAAGAGCGACGAAAGGTTGGGCGCTCCCATCCAAAATGGGAAGCTCAGGCCCGTCAATGTCAATGCGAATATTATCGATGCCACTGGCCGCAAGAGCTGCCATCAGATGTTCAATGGTAGAAACAGTCACGCCTTGGTTGTTACCAATAGTGGTGCAAAGTCGGGTGTCTACAACATTCTGCCAATTGGCCTTAACTTCAATACCCCCTAAATCAGTTCTGATAAAGGTAATGCCACTTCCTGATGGAGCTGGATGCAATGTCACTGTTGCTGAAGATCCGGAGTGCACGCCAATCCCTTGACAGGAAGCTGTTGTTGCAATTGTCTTTTGATGATGTTGAACACGTGGCTCAAGTTCAGGAATCAACCCATGAAGCTGAGATTTGCCTTTTTCAACTGAAATGGAATGAAGACCCGCCACGATGTTACCCTTTTTAGATATTTTCTATCCTAAAAAATATACCGAGCTGAGAAATCAGACAAATCACTGATTATGACGGAATGTTACAGGGGGTTCCCTCTTTTCGTTATGTGGTTCCATGAAGAAATTTAAGACCACATCACCTTTCTGTGTCATCCTTGGCAAGAAATGCTTTGTTTTCCCTTGGAAAATATTAGCATTTCTTGGCCGAGGATCTCTTGATATCAGGATCCTCGGGTCAAGAAAAGTCATTGTTTTTCATAAGAAAAACAAGCCTTTTCTAGCCCAAGGATGACACGTCGTGGGTGGATTGTTTCAGCAGGACCAATAGCTTCACAAAATCATCATAACAGGATTTTCAATCAGCTCTTTGAAGACTTTCAAGAACTTAGCCCCAACAGCCCCATCAACGACGCGATGATCAACGGACAGGGTACATGTCATCAGAGTGGCCGAAGTTAAAAGACCTTTCCGCACAACCGGTCGTTCTTCACCCATGCCTACAGCGAGGATGCAGCCTTGGGGTGGATTGATAATGGCAGAAAATTCCTTAATCCCATACATCCCAAGATTTGAAAGGCTAAAGGTGCCGCCTTGGAATTCTTGAGGTTTAAGCTTGCCTTCCCGCGCACGAGCCGCAAGATCCTTTATTTCTTTTGAAATTTCTGCAAGACCTTTTGCATCAGCCTGCCGAATAACGGGGGTGATAAGCCCCCCTTCAATAGCAACGGCAACAGCCACATCAGCGGATTTATACTGGTAAATCTGATCCTCAATCCAAGACGCATTAGCCTCTGGCACATGACTTAAGGCCACTCCGCAGGCTTTTATAATGAAGTCATTCACAGAAAGCTTATAGGCCCCATCGGCGCGTGCATTCATTTTTTCTCGTGATTTCAAAAGCGCATCAATGTCACACTCAACGGTCAGGTAAAAATGAGGAATCGTTTGCTTTGCCTCAATCAGTCGTTTTGCAATGATTTTACGAACATTTGACGTTGGCATAATATCATAAGCGGGTTCGTAGCCTGAAAGAAGAGCGGAAGGAGCTGAAGGCCTTGCAGCAGGTGCTGCACTTCCACCTTGGGCAAGGGCTCGTTCGACATCCTCTTTGATAATGCGCCCTCGAGGGCCAGAGCCAGAAATTGTGCCAAGATTAAGATTGGCATCTCCCGCAATGCGGCGCGCTAAAGGTGAGGCAAAAATGCGCGAATCCGTGGGTGCTGCTTGAGGAACAACTTTCAAGTCTGGCTTTTTTTCAGGAGAAACTTCAATGGGTTCTGGTTTCTTTTCAGGCGCAGCCTCAGTCTTGACCTTGTTCAAAGCGGAATCGTCCTCTCCTTCCTCAAGTAAAATCGCGATAGGTTGGTTAACTTGAACCTGCTCCGTTCCTTCCGCGACAAGGATTTTACCAATTCGTCCATCATCCACAGCTTCCACTTCCATGGTTGCCTTATCCGTTTCAATTTCTGCGATCAGATCACCCGCTTTAACCGTATCTCCCTCGCGTTTATGCCATTTTACGAGGTTTCCTTCCGTCATAGTGGGAGAAAGTGCGGGCATTAAGATTTCTATGGGCATCCCTTGGTCCTTTTATTTTTAAGAGCGATAACAGGCCGCTTTTGCAGCCTCTACAATAGACTCAACTTGGGGAAGTGCCAAGTGTTCTAAATTTGCAGCATACGGCATAGGAACATCTACCCCCGCAACACGAACGAGTGGTGCATCGAGGTAATCAAAAGTCTGTTCCATCATCAGTGCTGCAATTTCAGAACCTATGCCGGCAAAAGGCCAGCCTTCTTCTATTGAGACTATGCGGTTTGTTTTCATAACAGACTGAACAATTGTTTCTACATCCAGTGGACGAATCGTGCGCAAATCGATTACTTCTGCCTCAATTCCTTGTTCCGCGAGCAATTCCGCAGCTTGAAGGGCTTTCCCAACCATGATGGAAAAGGCAGTCAGGGTGACATCCTTTCCTTCCCTTCGGATAAGCGCTTTGCCAATTGGCAACACGTGATCTGGATCATCCGAGACATCATCGAAATGCTGTCCATAGAGAAGCTCGTTTTCCAAGAAAATGACTGGATTAGGATCGCGAATAGCGGCCTTTAAGAGAGCTTTGGCGTCACCTGCACTATAGGGGCTTATGACTTTAAGCCCCGGACAATGGGCGTACATACTTGCAAAGCAATGGGAATGCTGAGCACCCACACGAGAGGCCGCTCCATTTGGACCCCGGAAAACAATAGGGCATCCCATTTGTCCACCCGACATATAAAGCGTTTTAGCTGCTGAGTTAATAATCTGATCCATGGCTTGCATGGAAAAGTTGAAGGTCATGAACTCAACAATTGGACGAAGCCCCCCAAAGGCAGCTCCCACACCAAGCCCTGCAAAACCATGCTCTGTGATTGGCGTATCTACGATCCGTTTTGGGCCGAATTCGTCTAAAAGCCCTTGGCTAACTTTATAAGCGCCATTGTATTCCGCAACTTCTTCGCCCATCAAAAAGACAGTTTCATCACGGCGAATTTCTTCTGCCATTGCATCTCTAAGGGCTTCTCTGACGGTCATTGAGGTCAGGGTCATAAGCTTGCTCCTTCTTTCAAAACATCCGTGTAAAGTTCAGAAGGATCAGGCTCAGGTGAGGTCTTTGAAAACTCAACAGCTTCTAAAACAACCGCTTTAATCTGATCCTCAATGGCTTTTATTTCATCTTCAGAAATTTTGAGCGTTTTGAGCATGTAATTTTTGAAATGATCAATAGGATCTCGCTTTTCCTTCACCCCTTCAACTTCTTCCTTGGAGCGATATTTAGCGGGATCAGACATGGAATGGCCGCGATAACGGTAGGTATCCATCTCAAGTATATAGGGCCCTTTACCCGAGCGCGCATGGTCCACCGCACGATTTGCAGCTTCAATTACCTTCAGAAGCTCCATACCATCGACTTTCTCACCAGGAATGTCCCATCCCTGGCCCCTGCCATAATAATTGAGACCCGCTGCTGAACGTTTGACTGAAGTCCCCATTGCATAGTGATTGTTTTCAACGACATAAACCACAGGGAGTTTCCACAGGGACGCCATGTTATAGGATTCATAAACTTGGCCTTGATTTGCAGCTCCATCTCCAAAATAGGTTAGGCAAACCCCTCCGTCTTCTTTATATTTGTGAGCAAAAGCAAGGCCGGTGCCAATAGGAACTTGGGCTCCCACAATACCATGGCCCCCAAAGAAATTTTTCTCACGACTAAACATATGCATGGAGCCGCCCTTCCCCCTGGAGTATCCTCCGCTACGACC
>DATKTE010000337.1:0-5023 GCA_035531295.1 Alphaproteobacteria bacterium | reverse complement strand
CCTTTCGGACCTTTGACTTTGAAAGCCCTTGGGAGGGAATGGATTATGCTGTTCAGAGTCTTCATTCAGAAGATAAGAGGGGTGGGGATGGTATTTAAAGAAAAATCAGCAAAAAGATGGATTGCTTCGCCCACGTTGTGGGTTCGCAATGAATTTCGTGGTGGAAGAGGCAAGCTAAATGACTGAAGCCCCTCACAAGGAAACCGCAAATACGCAAAGCTTTACGATAAACTTTGGACCACAGCATCCTTCTGCCCACGGCGTTTTACGCTTGATCTTAGAAATGGATGGTGAAGTTGTCCAACGGGCCGATCCTCATATTGGACTTCTCCATCGCGGCACGGAGAAGCTGATTGAGTATAAGACTTACCTTCAGGCCATACCTTACTTTGACCGTTTAGATTATGTCTCTCCCATGTGTCAGGAGCATGCATTTGCTTTGGCCGTGGAAAAGTTATTGGGTCTTGAAATCCCGATAAGGGCAAAATACATCCGTGTGCTGTTTTCTGAAATAACCCGTATCTTAAACCACCTTCTTAATATTACGACAATGGCTCTAGATCTCGGTGCCACGACGCCGCTTCTGTGGGGATATGAGGAACGAGAAATACTCATGGGCTTTTATGAGCGCGTATCTGGAGCACGGATGCATGCAAACTATTTTCGACCCGGTGGTGTTCATCAAGACCTTCCCCATGGCCTTGCGGAAGACATTTCAGCCTTTGCTGAGCGGTTTCCTCAGGTCATTGACGATCTTGAGAGATTGTTGACCGATAACCGTATTTTTAAGCAACGCACGGTTAATATTGGTGTTATGAATGCGGAACAAGCGCTGGATTGGGGTTTTAGCGGACCTATGTTACGAGCTTCTAACGTTGCTTGGGATCTGCGTCGTAATCAGCCCTATGAGGTCTATGACCAGATGGATTTTCTGGTGCCTGTGGGGAAACATGGTGATTGTTATGATCGTTATCTTGTTCGGATGGAAGAAATGCGCCAGAGTGTGCGCATTATGAAGCAGTGCCTTGAACAAATGCCAAAGGGGCCCATTAAAGTCAAAAACTATAAAATTACCCCCCCGCCGCGTGCTGAGATGAAAACCTCTATGGAAGCCCTCATTCACCACTTCAAACTCTTTACAGAAGGGTACCATGTGCCTAAAGGGGAAACCTATACGGTTGTTGAAGCCCCTAAAGGAGAATTCGGGGTGTATTTAGTTTCTGATGGAAGTAATCAGCCCTATCGGTGTAAAATCAGGCCGCCTAGTTTTGCCTTTTTACAAGCTTTAGATTTTATGGGAAAAGGGCACATGCTTGCTGATATACCTAGCATTATTGGATCGCTGGACATAGTATTTGGGGAGATCGATCGGTGAAGAAAACTCCAGAGGTTTTCACCTTTTCAAAGGAAAATGAAGCTAAAATTCAGGAGATTCTCAAGCATTATCCTGAAGGCAGACAGGCGAGTGCTATTCTGCCGCTCTTTTATCTTGCCCAAAAACAGTGCGGGGGCTGGCTTCCTGGAAATGCCATTGAAAAAGTAACTGAAATACTTGGGTTACCTGTCATTAGAGGGTACGAGGTTGCGACCTTTTACACCATGTTTAACTTAAACCCTGTTGGTAAATATCACTTACAGGTATGCGGAACTACACCATGCATGCTCAGGGGAAGTGAGGAACTCTTCCGCGCTTGTAAGAAGCGTCTAGGGATTGAACGAGGTCAAACATCAAAGGATGGTCTTTTCACGTTAAGTGAAGTGGAATGCATCGGCGCTTGTGTGAATGCTCCAGCTATTCAAATTAATGACGATTACTTCGAGGATTTAGATTCAGACAGCTTCCTACGCCTTCTTAAAGATCTGGAGGAAGGTCATAAGGTTAAGCCCGGATCCGCCCTTGGTCGACAAGGCTCTGCACCTTTGAAGGAGGAGGCGTAATGTTAAAAGACAGTGATCGCATCTTTACCAATCTTTATGGCACCCACGATTGGGGTCTTAAAGGCGCTAAAAAGAGGGGAGACTGGGACAAAACAAAAGCTTTAATGGCCAAAGGACAGCAATGTATTATCGAAGAGATCACAACCTCATGCCTGCGGGGAAGGGGTGGGGCTGGCTTTCCTACCGGGCGCAAATGGTGTTTTCTGCCAAAGGACGATGGCGTAACCCCTCGTTATCTCATCATAAACGCAGATGAAAGCGAACCTGGAACATGTAAAGATAAAGATATTTTACGAAATGAGCCCCATAAACTTGTGGAAGGTGCGCTTATCGCAGGTTTCGCGATCGGCTCTCATACGGGTTATATCTATATCCGAGGTGAGTATCATCAGGAAGCTGAACGTTTAGAAACTGCGATTGCTGAGGCTTATGAAGCTGGACTTCTAGGGAAAAACGCCGCAGGTTCTGGTTGGGACTTTGATCTTTATGTTCATCGTGGTGCAGGGGCATACATATGTGGTGAGGAAACTGCCCTTCTAGAGAGTTTAGAAGGACGGAAAGGCATGCCGCGCCTTAAGCCACCTTTTCCTGCTGTTGTTGGCCTTTATGGGTGTCCGACAATTGTTAACAATGTGGAAACAATAGCTGTTGTGCCCACTATTTTAAGAAGGGGAGGGGCCTGGTTCGCAGGTATCGGAACCCCTGATAATACGGGTCCAAGAATTTTTTGTATTTCGGGTCATGTGAATACCCCTTGCAATGTGGAAGAAGCCTCTGGCATCCCTCTTAAAGAATTAATAGAAGTGCATGGCGGCGGCGTTCAAGGCGGGTGGGATAATCTCTTGGCTGTGATTCCCGGCGGTTCCTCTGTGCCCCTTATTCCTGGTGAGATTTGTGGTAAAGTCCTAATGGATTCTGCTTCACTTGGTAGCGTACAATCAAGTTTAGGGACAGCAGCTGTGATTGTGATGGATAAGTCAACAGATATTGTGAGAGCGATTGCACGGCTTTCAAAGTTTTATATGCATGAGAGCTGTGGTCAATGTACCCCTTGTCGAGAAGGGACAGGATGGATGTGGCGTATGCTTATTCGTTTGGCAGATGGGATTGGATCCGTTGAAGATATTGATCGTTTAGAAGATGTTACTTACCAGATTGAGGGGCACACCATTTGTGGACTCGGGGATGCTGCTGCTTGGCCTGTGCAGGGGTTGATTCGTCATTTTCGTCCTGAACTAGAGCGTCGTCTTCGCGCTCATAAAGCTGCTTAGGGAGAGTCAATGCCAAAGCTTTTAATAGATGAGCAAGAAATTGAGGTCCCCGAAGGAATGACCGTCCTTCAGGCAGCAGAGATGCTTGGGATTGAAATTCCTATATTCTGTTATCATCCTAAACTCTCAATTGCAGGTAATTGCAGAATGTGCCTGGTTGAAATGGATAAATCTTCAAAACCCGTTGCAAGCTGTGCGATGCCAGCGACCGAAGGAATGGTCATTCGAACGCAAACACCAATGGTGAAAAAAGCCCGCCAAGGGGTTTTAGAATTTCTGCTGATTAATCATCCATTAGATTGTCCTATTTGTGACCAAGGGGGAGAGTGCGATCTGCAGGATATCACCATGGCCTATGGAGGGGATTCGAGTCGCTTTTGTCTGAACAAGCGAGCTGTGCCTGATAAAGACTTTGGACCTCTCATTGAAACAGCTATGAACCGTTGCATTCAATGCACCCGTTGTATCCGCTTTGCTACAGAAGTAGCTGGCGTTCCCGAATTGGGCGCCACAGGTCGCGGTGAGGATATGGAAATCGGCACATATGTCCAAAAAACAATTACTTCTGAGCTTTCTGGAAACATGATTGATATCTGTCCTGTTGGAGCCTTGACGTCAAAACCCTATAACTACAAGGCAAGGCCTTGGGAGCTTTCAAGCACACCATCGGTGGATGTTTTTGATGCTGTAGGAAGTTCTATTCGTATTGACACAAGAGGAAGGGAAGTCATGCGGATCCTTCCTCGACCTAATGATGAGGTGAATGAAAGTTGGATTTCGGATAAAACCCGCTTTGCTTGCGATGGTCTTAAATATCAGCGGCTTGATCGACCTTACGTTCGAGGACAAGACGGGCGGCTTCAGCCTGTGAGTTGGGATGAAGCTTTTGAAGTGATCGTTGATCGCCTCCAACATATTCCGGGTGATCATATAGCAGCCATTGTAGGGGATATGGTTGATGCTGAAGCAATGGTTGTGCTAAAGGATCTGATGGCAGCAATCGGATCACCTCATACGGATTGTCGTCAAGATGGTGTCGTGATTGGTACAGGTCCTAACTGTAGCTATCTTTTCAATACGACCATTGCAGGGATTGAAAGGGCTGATTTCTGTCTTTTGATCGGCACGAACCCTCGTTGGGAAGCGCCTCTTATCAATGCAAGAATCCGCAAAAATTATCTTTTCAATGGGCTTTCTGTCGCTTTTATAGGCCCCGCACATGAGCAAGGTTACCCTGTAGATTACCTTGGAAATGATCCTTTTCTTCTTGAAAAAATCAAGAGTGGAAAGCATCATATTTCGGCAGCACTCAAAGCTGCCAAACGTCCTATGATGATTTTAGGGCAGGGTGCTTTGGGTCGCGAAGATGGAGATGCAATTCTTAGTCTTGCACGAGAAATAGCTGAAAAATATGAATTTGTTCATAAGTCAAAGCTGCCTCTTCAAGACCATTGGAATGGGTTTAATGTGTTACAAACCGCAGCAAGTCGCGTGGGTGGCTTGGATCTGGGATTTCTTCCGGGGTCAAAAGGGTATAATGTCAAAGAAATACTCAACGCAGCGCGTCGGAAAAAGATAGAAGCGGTTTATCTTTTAGATGCCGATGAAATTGACATGAAATCCCTCACATCTGCCTTTGTCATCTATCAAGGTCACCATGGAGATCGCGGAGCGGCAATTGCCGATGTCGTTTTACCAGGTGCAGCTTACACGGAAAAATCTGGGACATATGTTAATACAGAAGGACGAGTTCAACGTGGGCTGAAGGCTTCTTCACCTCCCGGTGACGCCAAAGAAGATTGGAAGATTATAAA
>DATKTE010000336.1:0-7185 GCA_035531295.1 Alphaproteobacteria bacterium | reverse complement strand
ATTATCCCTATTTTATCATTGTTTCTTGCTTCATCGTTTGCGTTCTTGGCGTCGTCAGTATTATGCGCTTACCCGTGGATCTTTTCCCAACCATTAAGATCCCTGTCGTTGTAGTCGCAACTTTTTATAATGGAATGCCCCCGGAACAAATTGAAACGACGATTACGGCAAGGTTTGAGAGGTTTTTTACACTCGGTAGTAATATAGATCACATCGAATCACGCTCCCTTCCGGGGGTGAGTCTTATTAAAATTTACTTTCAACCTGGAACAGATGCGGATTTAGCTGTTGCTAATATCGCAAATCTTGCCATGGCTAACCTTGCGCGTTTACCCGCGGGCACACTACCTCCGATTGTCCTAAAATTTGATGCCTCCAGCCTTCCTGTATGTTTGATAACACTCAAAGCAAAGGATTTAAATCAAGCTGCACTCCGAGATGTAGGACAATTTAATGTTCGTGATCAGGTTGCTACAGTCCCTGGAGCGTCCGTTCCTCTACCATTTGGAGGTAAGTATCGGCAAATTATGGTCTATGTCGAACCGATAAAATTAGAATCCTATCAATTAAGCGCTATGGATGTCGTGCGCACTGTCAACGATTCGAACCTTATTTTACCTGTCGGTTTTGCTTACCTTGGCCAAACGTATTATAATTTATTTAGTAATAGTCAAACAACAATTGATGAACTTAATAGGATTCCTTTAAAAACCGTTGGAACTTCATCAGCTATGGTAAAAGATGTGGGGTATGCTAAAGATGCTGCGCAAATTCAAACAACGATCGTACTCGTAGATGGAAAACCTTCTGTCTATCTCCCCATCCTCCGGCAAGGGGGAGGCTCTAACACAATTGCCATTGTGAATGGTGTACGGGAAATTCTTTCTGATCTTTTAGATGTTCCAAAACAATTGGTGACAAAAGTCGTTTTTGATCAGTCCTTATTTATCAAAAATTCTATTAAAAGCCTGGTTTATGAAGGGTCTCTTGGCCTTGTCTTGACGGGATTGATGATTTTGATTTTCTTAAGTAGTTTTAGGGCAACCATTGCGACGTTCTTTTCTATTCCCCTTTCTGTACTTGGAACTTTTGCCATTTTGTCATTTGGTGATAACTCCATTAATGCAATGATTTTGGGAGGCCTTGCTCTCGCTTTTTCACGGCTGATCGATAATTCTGTCATCGTTTTAGAAAATATATATCGTCACTTAGAATTGGGAGAAACTCCTGCAATTGCTGCTGAAAAAGGAGGACGAGAAGTTGCATTACCAGTTTTATCTGCAACCCTTACGGCAAGTATCGTTTTTTTTCCCGTGATACTGCTTTATGGAGTCAGCAAATATCTCTTTAGCGCCTTGGCCCTTTCAACCGTCATTGCCCTTTTTGTCTCTTATGTTGTGGCTATGACAGTTGTTCCTCTTTTTTGTGCTACTTTTTTAAAGAGTAAGAACCAGCATGACTCTCATACAACTGGGGGTGCGTCGGTATGATCAAATTCAAGGTGCATTTTTCAACATGGTTTGATAGGAAATTTAACAACCTCCTCAATTCTTATGACAGGAGTGTTAGAAAAACTCTAGAACGACCCAAAGGGACTCTTATCCTTTTACTTCTCGGGATTCTATTAAGTTTTGGGTTAATTCCCTTTATTGGCATCTCTTATTTTCCCCTCACAGATTCAGGATTCTTTATCATCAATATAAAGGCCCCCACAGGAACACGGGTTGAAGTCACGGCACAAGAAGTTAAAAAAGTTGAAGACATCGTCCGACGTATCGCCGGAAATGATGTGGAAATGATTGTTTCAAACATTGGCATTACACCTGATTTTACGGCCATGTATACAAGTAACACAGCATCCCATACAGCATTTACCCAAGTGAATTTAAAAGGAATACGAAAAGACAGCACAGCTAGAACGATAGCACGCGTCCGTCACGAGCTTCAGCAAGAGTTGCCACAATTAAGAACTTATTTCCAATCAGGTGGTCTTGTGGATGCTATCGTTAACCAAGGCGTTCCTGCCCCCATTGATATTCAGGTTTCTGGTTTTGACCTCCAGGAAATCTACAAGGTTTCTTCTTTAATTGCCTCTAAAATCAGTGCTCTCGGAAGTGTAAGAGATGTTTTTATTCCCCAAGATATTGATGCTCCTTCTCTGATGCTGGATATTAAGCGAGAGTATGCAAGTGAATTGGGGTTAAATCCCCAAGAAATTATTCACACTATTATTACCTCTCTGACGTCCAATCAAATGATCGCTCCTAATTATTGGATAGACCCTAAGAATGGGAATGATTATTTTCTGACCGTCCAATATCCCGAAGGGAGTGTTAATACATTGCAAGATTTAAAAAGTATCCCCCTCCGCTCACCGAAAAGACAAAATACCGTATATTTAGACAGTGTTGCTAACATTAAACCCTTTGTTTCTCCAACGGTTATAACCCATTATCAATTGCAGCGGGTAATTGACATATATGTTTCCCCAAGGGGTGAAGATTTAGGCCATATTTCCACGCAAATTAGTCATATACTTAAGCAAATTAAGGCACCTCCTAACGTTCGTATTGAGATGCGTGGATTGGTAGAGAGCATGCATGCTTCTTTTAAAACCTTTGGAATTGGTCTGATCCTAGCTATTTTGCTGGTTTACCTGGTCCTTGTGGCCCAATTTAAATCATTTATAGACCCCTTCATTATTTTACTTGCCGTCCTTCCAGGTATAAGTGGGACCATTCTCATCTTATTTTTTACGAGCACAACATTTAATATTATTTCCCTCATGGGTATTTTAATGATGATCGGTATAACGGTTTCAAATTCCATTTTGATAATGGAATTTACACACCGCTTATTTGAGGAAGGTTTGAGTTTAAGTGCGGCTGTGGTTAATGCGTGTAAGGTGAGACTCCGCCCCATATTAATGACGTCCTTTGCAACAATTTTTGGACTTCTGCCCATGTCTTTAGGCTTGAGCGAAGGAAGTGAAACCTATGCTCCCTTAGCGCGAGTGATTATTGGTGGACTTTGTGTTTCAGTTCTCGTTACAATTTTTCTGATTCCTGTTGCATGCCTTGTGATTTATCAGAGACGTTCATTTATGAAATCCAGAGGATCAGAAGTGAATGGTTAAGATATTGGCTAAAAAAAGTCTTTGGATGATGAGTCTAAGCATTGTCTTATTCACAAATAATGAGGTTTCTGCTGTCTCAGAAAGACTTACGCTTAAACAAGCCCTAGAAATTGCTCTTACTCATCGCCCCGAAATAATTTCGAGTGAGCAGACTATTGAGGCACGGAAGCAAGAAGTTGATCAAGCCTTTGCGGATTACCTTCCTCAAGTTGGAGGACATGCTGTGCGTGCGTACGCTGGTAATAACGCACGAGCTGCTGCAATTGGGGGAATTACGAATCCTCTCATTCTGAAGAGAGCATCGCTTGGTTTAAGTGTATATCAAATGATTACCGACTTTGGGCGCACTTCCGACATTGTGAGTGCAGCAGATGCGAAAGTTAATGCACAAATTGCCAAATCGTTTTCCGTCCGTGACCGCGTGATTTTTGAAGTCACCCGTGCCTACTATAATACCCTCCTTGCTCAACAAATTTTAAAGGTTGCACAAGAAACGCTTGCGGTGCGCCTTACGCTTTTTGAAAAGATTCAATTATTAGCAAAAGAGAAATTAAAGGCTTTTTTTGATGTAGATATAGCCACACAAAGCGTTGATGAAGCAAAGCTTCTGCTTTTGAAAGCTCAAAATGATCTTGATGATGCTCAAGCCGAGCTATCCCAAGCATTAGGCTATGGGGAGCTGATCCACTTTGATCTTTCCCATCAGTTAAGAATAGAACCTTTAACCACAAAGCTTGCTCCCCTTCTGGAAATAGCAAAAAAGCAAAACCCTGATCTTGAGTCTCTAAGGGCTGAGGTTTCTCAAAGAAAATTCCAGTATGAAGCAGCTGTTGCTGAGCATTACCCAACAATTGGTGCAATTGGGTATACAGGTGCAAATCCTAGCCGTAATAAAAGTGAATTAAATTCAACCTATGCTGTCGCAGGCGTTACACTTGATGTTCCCTTCTATACGGGAGGAAGAATAACAGCAACCGCAAAGCAAATGCTTTTTGAGATGAAAGCTCTAGAAATGGATTTGGTTGCTAAGGAAAATAAGCTTATACGTGATGTACGTGTTGCTTGGAATAATGTGCAAAGTTCTTATCAGAATATTGGCGTCCTTAAGGAGCTCTTTATAAACAATGCAAAGGCCCTAGAGTTAGCCCAAGCAAGTTATGAATTTGGGTTGATATCGATCGTTGATCTTGTGCAAGAACATCTGAGAAAAACCCAAGCAGAAATTTCCTACTCCACAGCCCGTTATGAATATCTTATTAACTGCGCTCTCTTGAATCTCCTTTTAGGTGATGGGGAAAAAATTTGCTGAAATAAATTAGAAATTCAGATAAGAAAAAATTCGAATTTTTATGAAGTCGATGAGGAAGAGATAAAAAGCTGTGGAAGTAAGTAGCATTAAAATTAATAGAGGGCTAAGGGGGGTCATAAAAATCCCAAAGATAGCCATTAGGCTTACAATCGCAATATCCATAAAGCTAACAAACATAAGCCAATTCGAAGGTCTTGAATTCCAAAAAAGTTTGCGTTCCCTAATAAGATAAATGTTTACTTGACCCGTAAAAACGAGCGTTAAAAAAACAAGGGTTTGGAGTTCCTTCAGGGGAAGATGGAGGTAATCCTTTCCAATGAGAAAAACAGAAAAGGAAAAGAGAAGAACTAAAAATGCTAAGGCTCCACCTGTCTTCATGAGCTTAGCAACTTTCCATCTTTCGGGCTTAGGGGAGTAAATAACACGATCTGTTGCAATTGCCATACTGGCAAAATCATTGGTAAAAAGAAGGAAAACAATGAGAAAGGGAGTGATGATCAAATCATTAGCAAAAACAAAGCCTAAGCTGGAAAAGACGATAATTTCGAGGCTCTTCATAATCTTATTTAGGGTATAGGTTAACATCCGTTGATAAATGCGTCGGCTCGTTCTGATTGCTGAGAGAATCCCCAATAAACCTGGCTTAACCAAAACGATAGAAGCGGCACTTTTAGCAACGTCCATGGCATTAGCAACGGCAATTCCAACTTCGGCCTGTTTAAGAGCGGGAGCATCATTAACACCATCTCCCGTCATTCCGACGATGTGATTACTTTCCTGTAAGCTCTTTACCATATTAAATTTATCTTCAGGAAATATGCCTGCAAAGGCATCACATTTAAGGATATCTTTAGGTTTGTTTTTGTGAATAAGATCTGAAGAACATACTCGCTTTCCAATACCCACTTTTTCTGCAATGGTTTTAGCCGTTTCTATACTGTCGCCTGTTAGCATGATCATGCGGATTCCAAAGTTTTTAATGGCTTTAATAATTTGTTTTGATCCCTTTAGAGGAGGATCATAAAAGCCAATGAGCCCAGCCAATTCTATTGTTTTATCCTTTTTACTTCCCACAGCTATAGCAATCACGCGATACCCCTTTATTGCCATATGGGAGATCTCTTTCGAAATTTCAATTTTTTTGGTTGTTAATTTTGAAATAACAAGAGGTGCTCCCTTTAAAACATGAAGCTGTTTTCCATTTTCCTCAATAAAAGCTTCTGTCCTCTTGAGAGAAGGATCAAAAGGGATAAAATTAATAACGCCTACATTTGAAATAGAGAAGTTTCTTTTACGCATAGCTTTGAAGATAGCAGTATCAATAGGATCTTGAGTGGCTTCATGGCTGGCTAAAGCAGCTAAAATCAAGAGACGTTCTTCCGAATAGGGAGGAAAAAGCTTTAACTCAGCCAATTCAAGGGAATTCTGGGTGATCGTCCCGGTCTTATCGATGCAGAGAACATCCATCGTTGCCGCTTCTTCAATGGCTGATAAACGAGTGACAAGGACACCTCGTTTTGTAAGATGGAGGGCACCAATGGCTGTTGCAAGTGTAAAAGTTGCTGGAAGGGCAATGGGGATAGATGCTACTAACAAAATGAGAACAAAGGGAATAATGCTTGTCAAAGGATGGTTAATAAAGAGAGCATACCCCAGAACCACAAGAACAAAGAATATATCAACAGCAACAAGATACTTCACAACAGAAAAAATAATGTCTTTTATGTGGCTCTTTGTTTGCGATGTTTGTACGAGACTCACTGTTTTCCCAAAAAATGTTTTTTCTCCTGTTGCAATGACCTCCCCTGTCGCTTCTCCTTTTTTCACAATAGATCCTGAATAAAGAAGCTCCGTGGCTTTCTTTTCAAGAGGTAAGGATTCTCCCGTGAGGGCAGACTGATCGGCAAGGACTTCTCCATCAAACAGACGAATATCAGCTGGGGAAATATCACCCATCCGAACAAGAATCACATCTCCTGGAACAAGGTGTCCAGCAGGAATCAATTGCCAAATTGAATCTCTTAAAACACGAGCTTGAATGGAAAGATTTTTCTTTAATATTGCAAGCGCACGATTTGAACGTTCCTCTTGAAAAAAGCTAAGAAGTGCGTTGAATATTAATAAAAGGGCAATAATAAACGCTTCATCATATTTTTCTAAGATAAGTTGGAGGGCAATCGTACTTTCAAGCATCCACGAAATAGGGCCCCAAAATTTTAGAAGGAATATGAGAAGTCGATTCCGTTTTTTTTTCTCAACAAGATTGGGGCCATATTTTAATAAAAGATCTTCAGCGTCTTTTGTCGTGAGTCCTTTAGATTGTTCATGCATGAGAATGAATAAACCATCCTGTAATGAAACAGGTAGTTATTTTCCAAGATTCGATGAAGGTAGGGATCATATCCTTAACGTGCAGAAAAAAAATATTCTCACCAGACATATCCAGCCTCCCTTCATTTTCTTTTAATAATTACATGATATCCTTTCATTAAATAACCTAAAAAAGGTTTAATAAATTGGAGTGACGTTGTTTTTCTTTCTTCTGATGAAGCTGGATTTAGAACGTGAGCGACCCTTGCGCTTAATGAAGAGCAGTATTTTTGTGTCAGAAAAATACCCTAGCTCTATTTTTAATAACCAAAAGGAGAAATTTTATGGTTAAAGAAACAAATATACCGCCTTTCGGTAGCGAAGAGGCAAACCCATTTAAAAAGTTTGACGCATTTAAGCAGTTTAAGCT
>DATKTE010000335.1:0-3281 GCA_035531295.1 Alphaproteobacteria bacterium | reverse complement strand
TTTTGTTTTAGATAACGAAATGAGAATATAAAGATCAGCAAAATCCATAGTAAAAGCCTTTTTATTTTTTGTATTGCCTTAGCAAGTCAAATAACTTCATTATGGAGAAGATTGAATGTTTCGTCATGATTCTAGTATCCCTGTATTATTTTATCCCACAACCCCAAAGCACGGAAAGACGTAAATAATGAGGTGGGAAACGTGCAACTGTTAACCAAGATACTGAATTATTTAAGGTTAAGAGATTGTGAATAATTAATAAATTTTCTTGAAAAATCTTCACACTTTCTAAAGACCAATACAATACCTTCTCTCTTTCATAAAACATCCCCAATCAAAATAACACCTTACCCATCCTCCTCCAATGATTTTTTCTCCCATTCAATCTTTTCTAAGGATGACTTTAAAGTTTACATGTTTTTGGCCAGCATCAGCATTGTTGCTTTACACTACCCAGACTATGAGCTAAACACCCAATAAAGTGAACCTATTCTCCCTGATAATTTTGAAAACAGGCCTCAATACGCCAGCCATTGGGATCAACAACAAAGGCACCATAATACCCAGGATGGTATTCCGGACGTGGGCCTGGGGCTCCATTATCCGTTCCTCCTAGTTCTAAACATTTTACATACCACTTATGAACCGACGCAACGTCGGGAGCCAAAAACCCCACATGAAATCCCCGGGCTTTGCCAACCTCTTCATCTTTGCCCGTAAGATTTCCATCCCCAATCCAAAAGGAAGATTTGCTATCTTTGCCGTAACCAGCAACTTGATGCCCTTCCGTTTCGAAATTCATCAACCGTTCATAACCAAGAATTGATAAAGTTTTATCGTAAAAATACTGGCTTTGCTTAAAGTTATTTACTGAAAAAGAAATATGATCAATCACGTTTATTTTCTCCTTGTGTCCTTGCGCATCTTTACATGCAGTATTGTTTGCTCAATAAATGGCTCCCCTTCCCTAAGGTAATTGTTTTTCAGGTAAAAAGAGACAACTGTTTCTCTAGCATAACAATAGATTTCATTAAATTCATGATACAAGGCATAGTCCTCACAAAACTGCAGCATAGCTGAAGCTATTCCTTTGCTTCTGCAATCCGCTCTAACAGCGACTTGTCGCATTTTAATCTTGCCTTCTTGAGGCACTAGCGACACGGTTGCACATAGATCTTCTCCTAAAAAACCAGCAATGTGTATGTGATCTTTTTCCTGCAGCTGTTCTTCAGATGTCAAAGACAAACCCAGGGGCTTCCTTAGGACATCCTCTCGTAACGACAGTGCATTTTGATAGTCGCAACTTGCATGCTCGACGATTTTAAAAGTGACTGATTTCATTTTAATTTTAAAACAATTCTGCTTGAAGCCTTAAGTTATCATTAGTTTGCAGAAATTCTGATTATATTCAAGGTGAAATGAAGAAACAGGCGGAGTCGTCATTTTAAAATAGACTGCAGATAGCTCACAAATATCATTTTCAAGCTGGAAAAAGCAAGCAAAGAAGCGTATAATTAAATTGTCTGAATAATTTACATAAGAAAAAGAGGCGCGATGATTAAAAGTATTCTTGTAACGCTTGATGATTCGAAATCTAGTGAATCCGCAAAAAAACTCGGCACTTCGCTTGCTATCTCTCACAAAGCTTACCTCACTGGCATTGGCGTTTTGGATGAGCCTTGGATTGCGGCCCCTGAAGCCATCCCTTTGGGAGGGGCTGCATTTAAGGTTGAGTTAGATGAACAGCTCTTAGAAGAAGCTAAACATCATATCCATAAACTTGAGAAAGAATTTGCAACCTATTGCAAAACGAACAAGGTAGCCTGCTCAATTATTGATGCAACTGGCGTACCCGCATACGAAATTGAACATTTTGTTACGGAATATGATCTCTTGATTATTGGAAAAGACGCCAACTTTCATTTTACTGCCCTCGAAGACACCTCTATTTCTATTAAACAAATTATTAGAGACAACCCAAGGCCAATCGTTGTGACAGGCCCCACGCTCCCCAATCAGAGCAGTCACCATGTTCTGGTTGCTTATGATGGTACTTTTGCCTCTTCAAGAGCCCTCCACATGGCCCTTCTCATCGGAATTTTTAAAGGGAAGACTGTTCATATCGCAAGTATAAGTTCAGATGAGGAAGAAGCCAGGGATCGCGTTGCCTCAGCCCAAAAACTCTGTCAAAATCATGGGATTCAGGCACATATTCACCCTATTGCGAGCTCCCAAAAACCCGCAAAAGTTTTAAGCGATTTGATGGAAGACATAAAACCTTCATTGGTTGTTCTGGGAGCTTTTGGCCATGGGGGAATTAGCTATTTCTTTAGAGGATCTTGCGCAAAAGCTCTCCTAAAATCAACAGACATACCTTTGTTTATTTATCATTAAAATTATTAGACGCACTCTTACCTTTTTCATCTATTAATTCTGTGGTGCCTTCCACATCAGAGTCAGATTCGGAATTTATTTCTGAAGAACTACCGTAACTGCTTCCTCCTAAATTATCCGTATCTCTCTCTGATTCCTCTTGCTCACCAACAGGCTCGTCCTTCTCTTCCTCCATCTTCTTGAGCTGGTTGTGTAACGAATTGAGAAGACCGTTTAATAGGCCATCTTGGTTTCTATCTCCGCTCGCACCACTTTCTTCTAAAGGGTTTATATCTTTTTTTACACTAGAATTCGCTGCTTCATTTATTTCTCTGGCTGCCGCTAGTAATTTTTTAATATCACTTGCCCCGCCCGTAGCTACTGGTTCTTTATCGGGAGGAAAGTTCACCTCCCCCTTCTCCTTTTTTTGTGCTTTTCTCATTGATGGCGTCTCTTCTGAATAATCTCTTATAATACAATTGTTTGCTTTCCATGCATTTTCTAACTCCTTTGTACCTTTCGTAATTTGTCGTGTTGCTTGTATACCTTTGATTACTAGAGCAAAGTGCAAGCTGGATTCGCTGCAAATGAAAGGAGCAAGCCAAGGAAGTGAGGTATTCGTAAATAACCTGTCTTCCTCTTTGCCACCACTCATCATCAACAAGTTAGAGCCACAAGCATCAAAAGGTTTCAAATTAACACTCAAATATCTTTGGTCTTTATGCCCTTTATAGGTTTTCAATTTTTTATATTCATTTTCGGCCTCATGATATTGTTCGAAGCCTGTATGGGTCATATACAGTATAATATCGAGATTTATTTTTACTGATTCAAGTATTTTATTGAAGTCAGTAGTGTCTATATGTTGTTTAATATTGTCCTCAAGAAATTCTTTGCTTACAGGACTA
>DATKTE010000334.1:0-2318 GCA_035531295.1 Alphaproteobacteria bacterium | reverse complement strand
TCTAATTTTCTTGGCTGCAAACCTTTATGCTGATCATAAACTTCTTGGCTTAGAAAAACTGAGTTCGAGTCAACCACAATTCTTCCTTTTTCAAGATTTTGCACCCGCAGAAACAAAATAGTCTCTTCTTTTGAATACTCTTTGGAGCCCGGTTCTATTCCTCTCAGAATTACCTCGGTCAAACTCGCCAAAGATCCTAGTTCAAATTTTCCACTACTAAGTATTCGCATGTTCTCAACATATTTTGGCCTATAATACTCGACATCTAGCCTTTCTTCTAACTTGATGGCAAAAGATCTTACCTTGATTTCTTTGGGATAAAACAAACCAAGTTCTTTTAAAAAGAAATCATCAAGTTCTTTTATGATTTTCTCAATGCTTGCTAAATTTTCATCTTGCTTTTTTCTAGAATCTTCTGCTACCTCAACAACCATCGCTTGAATTGACTTAGGTGGAACTATAATCTTTATTGACCTTATGTTTTCAAAATTTAAATATTTTTGGTTCACTCCGGTAGCGAGTCTCTCAGTTTGAATTCTACCTATGGTGCTATTCAAAAACACAGACACATATTGAGGCAAGACCTTATCATTGAATTGCATTCTAACCAGATTTTGGCTAATGTTGGCATCTCCCAAATCTTTAGGTACAACGGCTGAAACTCCTATCGTACCTTTTGTTGTTAACAGAACATCTCCAGGCTTAAGTTGGGATTTTTTTAGTTCATTATGATATTCGGTGCTGATGAATTTCAAATCCGTTAGACTTATCGCATCTTCTTTAACATTATTGACTCTTATGAATGGAACACCCCTAGGAACAAAGTGCTGTACATTGTATAGTGAAAATGCACCCATATCAGTCAATAATGTCAATATATCTTCAAAAGATTTGAGATACTTACTCTTGTTTATCTTTTCTAAAATCACTAAATAATGCGGATGATAAAATTCAACACTGAATCTATTTTCACGGATAAATTCATTTTCTACCTCAAAACATAAGGGCTTCTGAGCTAAAATCTGCATTTTATCGCCTCTTATAATGCTTTTCATCAAAGCGGTGATATTCTACTAATATTCCTGCAAAATCATTTCGCCCTGTCATTCTGCCTGTCGCGTCATATCCAATATTTTCAGCAATAGCCATAAAAACAGGCCCCTGTTCATGATATGGGTCAGCAGGGTTCTTTTTTTCTATGAAAAGCAGAGAGGCTTTCACACCAGAACCATAAGGCATAAATGCCTCTTGAGGAAGAGATACAACCGCCTTAACTATTGCCTCTCTTTTTATGTAATCTCTGACAAGTTTAAGCGATGAGTTAGTTAGTATGCCATCTGGCAAGACTATCCCAAGCCTGCCATAAGGTTTAAGCAGTCTGATGCAAAGCGCCAAAAACAATACCTCGGTAAGTTTAGTTTTCGCAACCTCCTTAAAACGAGGGTCGGATAAAATTGAAAGGTCACTAATTCTGCTTCCAAAAGGTGGATTGGTTAAAATAATGTCATAGTTTCTGTTTACAATTTCTTCGTTCCTCGTTGTAACTGTAAGCGCATTTGAATGAACTATGCCGCCGTGGCCATCCCCATGGAAAACCATGTTCATTTTTGTGACCCACGCAAGCCTATCATTGATATCCATTCCAAATAGTCTGGTCACTGCATAATCCTTTTTTTGCTCTTCTGAATTGTCGATTTGACCTTGAATATATTTTTCATGCAAATCGCCCCAGACTTTACGCATGGCACTTATTAAGAAACCACCAGAACCGCAACCAGGGTCCAAGACGATTTCATTATCTTTCGGATCAACAACACCGACCATAAAATCAATAATTTCCCTGGGTGTGAAAAATTGGCCTAGAGGTCCTCTGAAAGTCCCCTTTAAGAAGATTTCATACATTGCCCCTTTAATATCAACACCATGTTGATCTGTTCTAGTCTCAAGAAGCGTGTAAGGTGCGAGAATGCCTACAATTTGGTAGATAGTGTTATCTTTTAAGTTGATAGCCACTAGTCGTCGTGCCGTTTTTGATTCTACTTCCACATAAATTTTCGGATAGTCTCTTTTAGCATCCTCAAACAATCTTCTAACTCTATCAGCTATTGAACCAACAGTATCTATAACTTTGCCTCCTCGATCCGTCCCTATTTTGAATTCACGTTCTGTCTTCTCCTTTTTTGTTATATCTCTCTCATCTTTCATCTTTGCGAAAAGTAATTTTCCCATTTCATCGAATGATTCAGCAGGATCTCTCCCTTCCTCATTTCTGATAATATCATGGCATTGTTGGATTACTCTCGATAAACTGCTTAGAT
>DATKTE010000333.1:0-2594 GCA_035531295.1 Alphaproteobacteria bacterium | reverse complement strand
TTTGAACATACATTGCCAACTTTAAGAATATAGAAACCGAAGTTCCGTGCAATTCCGACTGTTAGTGGGTGGCCTTGAACTGTTGGGTGGGTTCCCATTGCTGCCACGGGTAAAGAGACAATTTCTGCGCCCAAGGTTGCGACAGCCTTGACGACCTCAGGGTTAAAGGTGTCTGCGCATACGATCATCCCAAGCTTGCCAAAATCTGTGTCTACAACAATTGGTGTAGATCCTTTGGCAACGCCTGCTTCAAGTTCAACTTTTATGGGGCTGATTTTCTTATATTTTGCCAATAGTTGGCCATTTCTCCAAAGAGTGCTTGTGTTGTAATATTTGTCGTGATCTTCTTCCAAGACCGTTCCACCAAGAAGGTATATGTCACCAATGACCTTAGAAATTCCTTTGAGGAAAGTTTTGGTTTTGGCGGCGGTTTGTTTGCTAATTTTTGGAGCGTTGGTAAAGTCTGCCATACAGTTGGGGACTGTGAAATATTCTGGTAGAGCAATCAATGCTGGGTTTTCTTTTGCGGCTTTGAGGACAGCGGTTTTGGCGGCTGTTAGGTTGTCTTCTATTGTGTCGCGTATTTCCATGTGGAGTATGCTGACTTTCATTTGGGAAGCCCCGGTTTATGGTATTATGACTTTTGTTTTTGAACATTTAAACTTAGTTGATGGCGATGATAATTTATTATTTTGCGTGGTGGGTAGCCGTTTGTATAGCATTATTGGTGTTTTCAGCGCATGTGTCTACTAATAGCCTTCTTTTATATGCATGCGGATAAACTTAAATACTGCCTGAACGACAAACACTGTAATGCGAGGGACAGAAAATGACAATTAATGAATCAGAAGTTAACAAACTCTTGCCTGAAATTAGAACATTAGTAAACAAAGTCGTCAAGGAAAACATTGCAGACGGCTTCCTCTTTTCCGCTGGAACAGACACACAAATAATCGCCTACGAAGCAGTAAAATACAAACCCGACATCCCATGCCTCACCTTAGCTTTCAAACATGGACAACCCAAAGACACCGAATACGTCAAAAAGATGGTTGAACTTTTACATCTAAAGCATCAAACCTACCAGTTCGGCAAAGAAGACGTAATGAAATTCTTCCCCAAAGTCGTGGAAGCCCTTAAAAAATATGATCCTATGGAAATTCGAAACAGCCTCCCCGTCTACATCGGCTTAACCCTGTTAAAACCCAAGGGCATAAAAACTGTTTTTACAGGCGACGCATTAGACGAGCTTTTCGGTTACCCATGGCAATTCCACCTATCAGAAGATCAGTTCGCGGTAAAACAACAGGAAATGTGGTCAGAAATGGGCTTCTCCTCGTTCCCAATGGCAGAATCTCTTGGAATGCAAATCAAAGCACCTTACCGAGACCAAGAATTCATGGCTTGGGCAATGAAGTTGCCAATCAAATACAAGATTAACATGTACAACGGCGTAAAATATGGCAAGTGGATTTTGCGCAAAGCCTACGAAGACGTCATACCTAACGACATTATTTGGAGACCCAAAGCACCACTCGAAGCAGGAACCGGAACAGAAACACTTCGAACATACTTCAACGACATGATAACTGACAAAGAATTCAATGAGAAGAAAGATGCCATCAAAGCAGCAGACGATGTAGAAATTCAAGACAAAGAACAACTTCTCTACTACGAGGTCTTCCGCAAGAAATTCGGTAAACCAAAAGATGTCTTCCCTAAGATCGAAGGCGCAGTTCAATGCCCCAAGTGTCACAGCTATCTCAAAACCAAAATCCAGTTCTGCAAAACCTGCGGAGCTTACCCAATCTAATTTCTTTTATTTTTTCCAAATATTGTTATTTCAGGTAATTTTGGGAAAACCTTAATTCTTTAATATCAGTATTTGTGGAAACTAACGAGAGCGAATAAAATTTGGCTAATCTGTCACAACTCAAGTTTGCAATGGCAACATCCATTTTCCTATCCACCTTCATATTCGGTCTTCTATTGTTTGGCATAGTTTATTTCTTGCAGCTAGATGTATTTTCTGGTTTGCTCATAGCGTTGGGTGGTTCAGCATTATTCATCTTGTTTCAGTACGCAATTGGTCCAGCGATCGTTGTGGCAACAACACATCTGCATTATCTGAAACCCGGTGAAAACCCTTGGCTTGAATCCACTGTTAAAGAACTAGCTGATAAAAGCGGTTTACCAATGCCCAAACTAGCAACAGTCCCAAATAACACGCCAAACGCTTTCACTTTTGGACGAACCACCAACAGCGCTACTCTATCAGTGCATGAGGGTCTTCTGCGACAGTTGAACCAAAACGAGGTAAAAGGCGTTATAGCCCACGAGCTGGGTCACATAAAACACAAAGACTACATCATTATGACGGTGCTCTCAGCATTACCGTTGATTGCTTACTATATTGCACAAGTTACGTTGTATGCAGGAGCCTTCAGTCGAGGGCGAAGAAATAGTAAAGATAATTCAGGAGCAGCTATCATTGCTATTGGCGTAATTGCCTTCATAGTTTACATTATCACATTTGTCATAGTTATGAGGCTTAGCCGACTCCGAGAACACTACGCCGAAGCCTATTCAGCTTA
>DATKTE010000332.1:0-2066 GCA_035531295.1 Alphaproteobacteria bacterium | reverse complement strand
CGGGCTGTCGGCCATAACCCGTCGCTGATAAGATTGGCGTAAAGCGGCTATCCAGGCGGCCTTCGCATTCCATGTCTGTATTATTCGCACTAACTTGGACTTCTTTGCATCTGAGATACTGTTATACCCCTTCATTGCACCTAGAGCGGCCAGAAAAAATGAGCAAGCAACCAAAATTATTTCTCCCATCTGCTGACGGCACCGGCAACAAAGTAGAAATTGCCCACAACGGTTCAGTTGTGATCGTGGGAGCCAATGGGTCGGGCAAAAGTCGTCTTGGAGCGTGGATTGAAAAGAACACTAGTGCGGATATAGTAGTTCATCGAATATCGGCACAGCGGGCACTTGATTTGCCTGACTATGCAGTTATGAAATCACTTGAACAATCCAATAACGACCTTCTCTGGGGCAACGAACAACCAAGATACGCTAATCAAGCGCACAAATGGGGACACCGTTGGGGTAATCGTCCTGAAACTTACATGCAGCAGGACTATGGAAAAGTTTTGTCTACGCTGTTTGCAAGAAGTGCTGATAGAGACAAACAATACACAAAGGAAGCCAGAGAATCAGAAAAATTTAGCGTGGTTCCGGATGCGCCGATCGATGTACTGATTAAGTTGTGGAATGAAATTCTTCCTCATAGAACGATTTCGCTTGAGGATGGGAAGGTAAGCGTAAAGCACGTCTCGCTAGGCGTTGAATACCATGGCAAAGAAATGAGCGATGGTGAGAGAGTGGCGCTGTATTTAATGGGTCAATGTTTGTGCGCGCCTTCGGGCTCTATTCTTGTGATTGACGAACCAGAAATTCATCTTCACTCATCAATTATGCAGTCCTTGTGGGACAAGCTTGAAGAAGCACAAAAAGACTGCTTGTTTGTTTACATCACACATGATCTGAATTTTGCATCCACTCGTGTAAGCACTACAAGTATTTGGGTAAAGGAGTTTGACGGAACAAGCAAATGGATATGGGAAGTTGTCCCAGAAATCGATGAATTCCCTGAAAGCCTTTTGCTCGAGTTGCTCGGCAATAGACGAACAGTCGTTTTCGTTGAAGGCGAAAAGGGAGGGAAGGACCACTCCATTTACCAGTCTATTTACCGAAACTACCATGTGGTTCCGAGAAGTGGCTGCCAGCGGGTTATCGAATCCGCAAGAGCAATGAAGCTCAATGAATCATTTCACCACGTCACTGTCTTTGGCCTTATTGATAGAGATTACAGAACTGATGCAGAAATTGATGGCTTGGCTAAAAGTGGCGTTTATTGCATTGATGTCGCAGAGATTGAGAATATTCTCCTCAATGAAGAAACACTTCGTCTCGTAGCAATGAATCAATTACTCGATCCTAATGATGTAGTTGCACGCGCAACGGAGATGGCAATGGATTTGCTCAAAGCGGAGATTGACCGTCAAGCTTCACTAAGGACGTACAGGGTTATAGAAAACAGGCTAAGCCAGCTTGATATTAAATCCGTAGGTTTGGAGGCGATAAAGACTTCAGTCGCAAATTCCATGGGCGCTATTGATGTTGATGCAATTTTCGCCGATAACTTGAAGCTCTATGGTGATTTAGCACATGCCGGAAAGCTCAATGAAATATTGAAGTATTACAACAACAAAGGGTTGGTGCCAAATATCTGTTCAATTTTTGAATTGGGAAAGAACGGCTATGAAAAACTTGTTCTACGCATGTTGAACTCCGATGAACGGGATGCCGTTGTGAATGGGCTACGGCAGTATGTCCCAGAGATATAACCCGGAGCCAAAACTCCCCTCCACCGGCCGATGGCGTTGCGCGATATAGCCACTAGCGCCGGTTAGCTCTACGTTGAAGGTCCGCTTTCACATCAACGATGGACTGCTAAGGGCACAGACCTGTCGTAGCCTGAAAGGCGAAGCTGCCGCTCAACGTGATTGTCGGCCGAACGGCAGGTGACCGATGCATTGCCGACCGAGGCGGAGCGGAGGCCCAAGGTCGGCTGTGGCCGAAAACTTGCCGCTTAGGAAATTTCGTTCGGCGTCTCTTGGTCGGCCATTTCTGCCGCTGGCAGCTTGACC
>DATKTE010000331.1:0-2765 GCA_035531295.1 Alphaproteobacteria bacterium | reverse complement strand
TTCGAATGATTCCGGAACGGGTGTTCGAGTGGGTCCGGAGCCACCACTATCAAGCTGAAAGTATTCTATAGTCCGATTTTGATATAATCGTCACAAAATATGTTAGATGTTATAAGAAATTCACTAAAGCAATATTTTGACGAAACTGTTGTTAATGAGTTGCTTGAAGCTTATCAAGAAGCGGTAAACCGATTTTATAGAGGTGATTTAGGCCCCCACGCAGTTGCAGGAGGACGCTTCTGCGAAGCCGTTTTCAGAATTCTACAAGAAGCAATCAGAGGACAAAGTAATTTTACACCCATTGGGTCAGCGCTTCCATCTATCGATACGCTCATGGGACAACTTGCAACTGACCGCATTAATTCCCCTATGCTCTTTCATCCTTGGCAACAAGACTCTGTTGGTTTGCATATCCCACGAGCTCTCAGGGTTATCTATGATATTCGAAATAATCGGGATGCTGCTCATCTTGCTGATGGCATTGATCCAAACCAACAAGATGCCACATTAATTATATGTGTTATGGATTGGGTTATGGCTGAGCTTTTAAGGTTGTTTCACAATGTTTCGGCTGACGAAGCGCATCAGATAGTTAAAACACTGATTGCCAGAAAAATTCCTGTGGTACAAAAATTTGGAGAATTCCCTAAAGTTTTAAAACCAAAGTTGATTTTATATGAAGAAATCCTAATTTTGTTGTATGACTGCCGTGAAAGAGGGGCGACAATTGAAGATTTAAGGAGCTGGATTCCCCGCGAGGCTCTGCTGAGATTTTCCTCAACACTTGAATATGCATTGCGCCACCTTGAAGAGGAGAAGCGTTTTATTCACTTTGATGGGAACTGCTATAAGATTACGATAACGGGAGAGAAATACATAGAGGATAAAGGGCTTCTTGCACTGTAGAGTAATATCTTAAATCATGGCAGCGAATTTCCTTTATTCTCTAAGCACGCATTTAAAAAAATCCCTTCATCTGGACTCAGATTGCAAGAAATCTGAAGTTTCTGCAGGAATAAATCCTCTTTATCTAATATCTATTTATAGCAATTTCTTATAATGCACTGCACAAAGGAGCTGTGTCATGTGAAAATGGGGCTACAGAGGCTACAAGGGTTGCATGGGGAGAGGAGATGGCATCAGATTGTTTATCTTGGTTGCTGCTCAGCACATCAGGGCATGAACGAAAATATTTCTCATGGTCTTATCCTCCTTATGATCTATTTTAGTCCAATGGCTAACCTCTGAACTATGTGGTGGCGGAACGTCATCCGCACCAGTGATTTGTTATCTCATCTTATTAATATTTTGTTCCGTTAACACAATGAATGCTGCAACAGGCGCTGACCGATCTATTCCAGCACTGCAATGCAGTAGCACAGGATGGGGGAGCTCCCGGTATGCTTCGTATGCATCAATCTTTATTTTATGAACGCTATTTTTCAATTCTAATCGAGCTTTTTGTGATTGTTCATGAGCAGGATCAGCCCATGGAAAATGCCTAATTGCGAATCCCCACTCAGAGTATAGACCAAGCAATCCATTTGGATGTAGATTCAACCGTTCATAATATTGAAACTCCTTTGGATGCATAAGACATATAATGCTTTTAATTCCTTCGTCTTTAATCCTTTTAATCCATTCAAGAACATAAGGGGCTGCCTCCCGGCGGAAAAATCTTCGCGCTTCCCCCATATACAGGGTGATCTCTTAATGGACGTTGAGCACATGATAGCTTTGCTGGGATTGGCCATATCATAATTCCAGATCCATCTCCTGATTTTATAGCTTCTCGTAAAGCCCAAAGCTTTTTTCTTATTTGCTTCGCTATTTTTTTTGGTGTCTTCTTTTTTAGTCATTTATTTTAACAATTTCTCATTATTCCCTTTGGAGAGTAGACCAGCGGAACTTCCCCGCCAGCCCCTCGCAGAACCGTACGTGAACCTCTCAGCTCATACGGCTCCCATTATTCTGCCACTAACTTCAGCGGCGTTGTTTTATTCGACAGTTCCTCCCATCTCTGGTTGACAATCAAACAAAACTGAATAACTCAACCCCTTCGCTCCATCCCCATTACAGGAACTTCTTCGCTACTACGAGTTGCCCCGCCCCTGTTCTCCGCATCGGTACTCTCATCCTTGGGGGTCTGCCCCTTGGATTTCTCCCTTTACATCGGAGCGACAGGTTCCCACAGTTCCACACAAAAGCCTGAATCAGAATCGCGCCACCTATATGCCGGACACCATCCACCCAGTAAACAGGTTCCCGATGGATTTATCCCAGAATAAGTACAAGACTCTGGTTTTGATGTCATCCCTGTGCTTTCGACACGTCATCGATGGTTTACTTTTGTTCGCCTTTTTGATTCACACATGACGCATTATACTGCGCCTTTTCCATGACGCTCACTACCTTGGCTCTTTACCAAAGCAGCTCATGGTTGTTTAAAGCCTGCCCCTGCAGGCCGGCTTTGGAGGGCCTTCCTCCATCTCTTGTGCAGCTTTCGCACAATTTTAGTTCTTACATAAGAACCTTATCGTGCGCCTGCGGCGCACTGTACTATGCACAATTATATCAAGTTTAAGCGGGGAGTTTTACAGGAAGGATATTGCGAGGGATTAAAATCTGACTGCTGGGTCATTCTTGGGGCTCTAAACAAAAAAGTGGTGCTTGCTTCCTCTCATATCTCAGCAGTTTGTACAGTTTGAGACATACAGCTTAAGACTTTTACATCTGCAACCTACGTCCTACTACTTTACATCCTT
>DATKTE010000330.1:0-2400 GCA_035531295.1 Alphaproteobacteria bacterium | reverse complement strand
CAAACAAATTCAAACCAGGCAAATGAGGATGAGGAAAGCTATATCGAAGGAGCAAAGCCCGGGATGTTCTACAACACAGTATCCAATGCCCTTTATGGAAAAGAGATCACCGTGATCCCGGTTCATTATGCAAGATCCTTCATTGAATGGATGCCAGACCGCGGTGGATTTGTTGCAGACCATAAAAACAACCTCGCGATCTACGACCAGGCCGCCAGAGAGGGGAGCCTCAATCTTTTACCCAACGGCCACATTATTACAGACACCCGAAACCACTTCATCATCGTGGTCGGTGAAGTACCCGACGCCGGAATTTTTTCATTGACTTCCACGAATATCAAGCACTCTAAAAAATGGATGTCAAATATGAAAAATTTGAGACTGCCGAACGGGAAGTCTGCCCCGATGTTCTCATCTTATTATAAGATGAAGAGTATCCTTAATAAAAATGACCAAGGGACCTGGTATGGGATCGGCGACAAGCAGGTCACGGCCATTGAGAGGGTCAGTTGGATTGACAAGAAATATCTGTCAATCATTTCAGATTTCAGAGAGATGGTTTTGTCGAACAAGATCGATGTTGACTACAACCAAACTCAGGAAGAACCATACAGCGACGATGAGCCTGGCTTCTAATGAAATTTTCTCGGTTATTTAAAGGGCGGCACGATTACTATGGGACCTATGTAATAGAGGGGAGCAAAGGCGAAAAAGTAATCGGCGCCGCCAAAACAATCAATAAGAAAGTTACTGAAAAACTGTACCAGGACCATCTTGACGGAAAGCAGAGCCTCGGGATGGTCCCATTAACCGAGGACGGTTTTTGTTGGTTTGCCGCCCTGGACATCGATGTCTACGACTTAAAATTCGACGAGTTTGAAGCCGAGATCAACCAGCTTGGGTTGCCTTTTAATATCTGCAGAACAAAAAGCGGTGGCGTTCATTTATATGTATTTTTTAAAGCAAAGGTAAGTGCTCCGCTGGTCAGAAGAAAATTAAAAGAGTTTGCTACTTCATTGGGGTACTCTGATGCTGAAATTTTTCCGAAGCAGGATAAAGGCAACCCCGGTAACTGGATAAACCTCCCCTACTTTAATTATCAAAATACAAACAGGTATGCTTATAAGAATGGCCAGATCCTGTCCCTTGATGAGTTTTTAGAAAAAGTCGAGATGATCACAGGCCAGGAGCTCGAAAATTTAATTGTCCCAATTCTCGAAGACATAAGTGACGCGCCTCCTTGCCTGCAGACACTCTGCAAAAACGGCATAGCTCAAGGACAAAAAGAACTGTCCCTGTTTAATCTCGCCGTGTACTGTAAGCTTAAATATCCCGATGGTTGGGAGGACAAATTATCAGAGTTAAATCAGTTGTACTGCAAGCCGCCGGCATTGAATGCCACTGTTGAAAAGGCCATCAAGACTCACAGAAGAAAGTCATTCTTTTACCAATGTGATAAATTCCCGCTGGTTCAATTTTGTAATAAAGATTTTTGCAAGAAATTAATTTACGGGATAGGCAATGAGTCACCCTCGGTGAGTATGGGGGACCTTGTGAAAATAAACTCTGACCCCCCCATCTGGTATATGGATATCAATAATATAAAAATTCAATTCCAAACAGCTGATTTAATTGAGCAATCCCGGTTCTCAAAACTCTGCATGGAGAAGATAAACACTCTGCCAAAAAGGCTCAAAGAGACCACCTGGAAGAAAATAATTCAAGAAAAATTAGACAGTGTAACAGAGATACAGGCCCCGGACGATGCCGGGTCATTCGGCCAGTTTGTTCATTTACTTCGGGCCTATTGTACTGAGAGGCCCCCTGCAAGAAACAAGGGTGAGATACTCCAGCATAAGCCCTGGACAAATGACCAAAAGACATACTTTCAGAGCAATGACCTGCTGACATTCTTAAATCAGAGAAAATTCAACCAGCTCAGGCCTAATGCAATCTATAATAAAATTAGAGAGCTGGGGGGAGAGAGTTCTTTGATTTCTATTAAGGGGATTAAAGTCAGGGTCTGGAATATTCCAGAATTTGAGAAACAAACCGAGGAGTTTGATCAATTGGAGATAAGTGATGACCCCTACTGAAGGAGGAGATGAAAAATGGGAATAGGTTCTCACCATAGCACTCATTCATTAAAAGACGAGTGGTTAACTCCCCCAAATATTATTGAATCTTTAGGACCATTCGATTTAGACCCCTGTGCCCCGATCAATAGGCCCTGGGATACTGCCAAAAATCATTACACAATAAAAGATGATGGATTAAAAAAGGAATGGTTTGGTCGGGTATGGCTCAATCCGCCGTACTCTCACGCTATAATGTGGGATTGGTTTGATAAATTAGTAAGTCATAAAAATGGGGTAGGATTATTATTTGCAAGAACTGAAA
>DATKTE010000329.1:0-2350 GCA_035531295.1 Alphaproteobacteria bacterium | reverse complement strand
CTGCCCTCCCCATAAATATAGGGGTTTTTCCCTATAAGACCCGTAAGGGGACCCATAAGCGTATTTTGTAGCAAATAGGAATGGAACCAAATCCCCGGTGTGATCAGGGTGTAGGTGTGATAAGAATATATGATCAATCATTAAATAATTGATTCCTAACCCAGCGAGTTTCCAAGTTGAACCGCTTCCGCAATCAAGAAGTATTTTTGAGTTAGAAAGCTCAAGCATATATCCTGATGATCCCCGGTTAGCATATGGTACGCAAGTCCCTGAGCCGAGTATAGTTAGCTTCATTTTCCAGTCTCCGTAAGTGGGCAAATTGATTTAGTTTATTGTAATCTGTATATGTATCAAAGAAAAGGTCGATATTATTGCAGGAATAGTGGTACGAACGTAAATCCAATCGGCTCATTAATATATAGTTTATTCTACTATTTAAAGCCCGTACCGTTTTATTTTCTTAAATAAGCCCTGTCTCGTTATGCCTAAAAGCTTTGCCGCCTTTTCTTTGTTGCCGCCTGTTTCTTGTAGTGCATCGTTAATCATGCTTATTTCTATTCTTTGAACGGTTTCTTTAAGGGTTTGAGGATCGTCAGTTATATCGTTTCCCAAATTCACATTGTCAATTGGATTCCTGATATGCTCTGAGATATCGGTAATTCCAATTATATCACCCTCAGTCATAATTGATGCTCGCTTCACCTCATTTTGCAACTCCCTCACATTACCCGGCCATGAATAGTTACTTAAAGAGTTTAAAGCTTCAAGCGAGAAACGGAGCTGATGTTTCCCTATTTTTTGCCCTATGTCAGATAAAAAGTGTTTTGCGAGAACAGGAATATCCTCTCTTAGTTCCTTAAGTGGAGGCATATGAATATGTACAACATTTAATCTGTAATATAGGTCCTCACGGAAATTGCCTTTTTGAATTTCATTTAATAGATCTTTATTAGTAGCAGCTACAATTCTAATATCGACGTCTATAGATTTGTTAGCACCAAGCCTTAATACCTTTCTTTCCTGAAGGGCCCTGAGAAGTTTAGCTTGGGCCTGGAGGCTCATTTCACCCAATTCGTCCAAAAAGAGAGTACCGCCGTTTGCCTGTTCAATTTTCCCCTCTCTTTTCTCGACTCCCGTTGCAACTCCCTTTTCAATACCAAAGAGCTCACTCTCAAGAATACTCTCAGGAAGAGCGGCACAATTAATATCCACAAAGGGCGCCTCTGAACGAGTGCTGTTGTAATGAGTCATTCTGGCAGCAAGTTCCTTTCCTGTTCCACTTTCACCACTAATAAGAACGTCTAGTGGGCTATTGGCAATTTTCTCTATCATCCTCACAACTTCATTGATTTTAGGACTGGACCCTATTATATCGTTAACAAAAAACTTGCCCTTGGACTTTTGTTTTAATATATGGTTTTCCTGCTGAAGCAGCGTTTTTGATTCCTCAAGCTCATCTATCAAAGCCGCATTTTCTATTGCGACAGCAGCATTACTAGCAAAGATTTCTAATATACCTTCGTCCTCTTCAGTGAAAACCCCCTCAGTTTTATTTAGAACCTGAAGAATCCCTATCGCTTTATCATCAACATTTTTAAGGGGCAAACAGATAAGCGACTTTGTAATAAAACCGGTTTTTTTATCTATTAAGGGATTAAAGCTCTTTTCTTTATATGCATAGTCTGCAATTATGGTTTTTCCTGTTTCAAATACCTTTCCCGCTATACCCATGTCGGCGTCAAAACGGATAACCTCAGTAGTGCCTAAAGCGATTTTTGACCAAAACTGATGACGCTTTTCATCATAAAGGAAAAGGCTTGCTCTTTCCGAATTAGCAATCCTGGCAGACTCCGTTACTATGAAATCCAATAGTGAGTTAATATCCCTTTCCATCCTCATCATACTTCTGAGGTTGAAAAGGATGGATCGGTCGATCCCACTTGCAACTGTCAACTTCTGACCCCCAACTTTTTTTAATTTTATACCCGATAATAGCATATATGCTAAAGGTGGGTCAATGAAGTCTCTCTTCATATTAAGAGTTGTTACTTATGATAAATTTTCTGTTAATGTCTTACCAGGGAACAATAAGGTGCATTGACGGGGGTTGCGGATTAGACCTAACATAACCTATATATTAATTAACATACTGAAATTAAATTGTTTTTATCGGGTCTAAAAAATATCTATCTCGAGCAATCAAGGCCGGATTGATATTGACTTATCTTAAATGTACTGTTCGAGTTTCGGACTGAAATTAGTATAGACGAAATTGAATGAACACTTTGGCCGATACCCGCTTTATAATCAAATCAGGAGACCGGACTTCCCAAGATAAAGAACAGCCGAC
>DATKTE010000328.1:0-4388 GCA_035531295.1 Alphaproteobacteria bacterium | reverse complement strand
TAGAGGATTGTCAGTTGGCTCTGTAATAACGATACAGTGATTTTTAAGGTTTTTTTCTTGCATATGTTGTAGACAAGTTAAAAGCTGTAAAAGAGTTTCAACGGTTGATCCAGATTTAGAAATTACTAAAATGCCTGTTTTTTTGAGATCCACTTTTTGAAACAAAGCTGAAAAGGTGTGAGGATCAATATTATCGAGAAAATGAAGACGAGGCATTTTTTGAGTTGCAAGGGAGTAGAGAGCTTGACCCCCAAGACTTGACCCGCCAGTCCCTAAAATGATCACATCTTCGAAGTCCTTAAATCGACATGCTGCGGATTTGAAAAGCTCGATATCTTCCGTTTGTTCTACTAATGAGAGGGGAGACAAGTTTCCCTTCTGATAAGCCGTTTGAAACGTTTCTAATGCATTTGATTTTAAAAAAGTATGAAGAATTGCTTTGTTACTATTTCCTTGGTCACAGCCTTCGAGATTCTGAGAATAAATCATTTTTTACCTTTTAAGTTAGAGGGGCTTGAGTGTGGTCCGATAAGCACGAATGTCAAGGTTTCGGGTTTCAGGACGTCTTGGATAAATTTGTTCATTTCTTTAAGTGTTACCTTATCAGCATTTATCAAATGTGTCCTTGCAGCTTCCGGAGTCAAGTTAAACGCTAATGGGTTCGCATATTCTTTGGCCACAGATGTAGTGCTCGTAAGACTTAAAATCTTATTACGTTTGAAAGAAAGTTGTGCATGGCTCAGCTCTTTTTGGGTAATTCCAAAATCCTTTAGTCTTTCCCATTCTGATTTAATAAACTTAGCCACTTGTGGAGCATTTGTGCACTCACAGGAAAAATTTCCTATTAAAAGATCTATATCTTTAATATGAGTTTCACTAAATTGAATCGAATAGACTAGGCCTCGCTTTTCTCTCAGCTCATCAAAGAGACGTCCATAAAGGACATACTCTAAAAGCAAATATTTCGAGTATTCCTTACTTAAGGGATCAACCCCTGGTTGTCCAAAAACAACAACAGATTGAGAGAGATTCTTTTCGATGAAGACATCTTTTCGATTCCATCGTGGTTCGAGGGACTTGACAGGTTTTGCCGGGGATTGCAAGGGTAATGCTCCAAAAGTAGCGTCTAAAATCTCAGTTAGTTCGCGTTTGGAAACGTCACCTACAACGACAACCTTGGGTCGAGAGCTTAAAAACTGGTCAGTTGTTTCTTTCTCAAGGTCTGAAGCAGTAAGAGAGTTAATAATTTCAGGAGCTTTTTCAAAATCAGGTTTAAAAGAAGATTTCGGAAAAATGGTCTGCAATAAATTTAAAAAGGCACTAAGTTCTAGGTCTTCATTGGAATGTGATATCGCTGATAAGGCTTGAGCTTTACCATGGGCTAAATTAGCATTTTGGAGTCGGGGATTACTAATTAGCTGGGACCATAATTTAAGAGTGGAGGCCAAGCCATTCTTCGTCGTTTTAAGAGTCAATGTGGTTTTTGCAATGGTGGTTTGTAGGGTAGCCATTGCAGGAGTGCCCTTTGTAAAACGATCCATTTCCAATGGAGATAAAACACCAGCACCGTCCAAAATTATTCTATTAAAGAGGGTTGTAGAAGGTTTGAACGGGGAGCCAAGTTTAGCTTTATCAAAATTAAAAACTAAGGAAACAACAGGTGAAGTATGATCTTCTACAAGCCAAGTTTCTAACCCTAAGGGTGTTTTAAAAGACTGAATTGGAAGGATATCAGCCTTAAGAAAAGAGAGTCCCAAATAAAAGCAAAAACAAAAGTGTAATGCGTTTTTCACGAAGTTCTCCCTGACGGAGGCGTTGATTTTTTCAAAATACCCTTAACTGCGCTATTTTTTGTTAAATATTTTTTGATGACTCTTTGGAGATCAGCAGATGTCACCTTTTCCAGGTCTTCTGGGATAGAATTGATTTGATCGATTGTTAAGCCAGAGGAAAAGGAAAGTCCTAAAAATACAGCTTTTTGATAAATATCATCCAATTTTAAAACTAAATCATTGTAAGTATAAGCGCGAACTTGTGTTAGATCTTCACTCTTTAAACCTGTCTGAGAAATTTGTTCAAGCCTATCATTTATAATTGCTTGAATTTCCTTGATTTTCGACTCATCGTTTAGGTCCACATGGATCGCCCAGCTCCAGGGGTCTAGGTATAAATTGAACTGACAATCACTACTAAAGCTAGTTACAATTTTTTTCTGGTGCACGAGAATTTCATGAAGGCTACCCTTAAAATCTCCGTTCAGAAACTCAGCTAGAAGATAAAGTGCCAAAAGATCTTGATAATTTTGTTTCTTTAGATCAGGGAGAGGGTATATCTGAGAGTATGAGCACTCTGGTGTTCGTACATGCTCAACAACCACAGGCTCAATTGTGGGTTTTTTCAATGGTTCTTCAGGGCGTTTTCTTTCTATTTTTGGACCGGATGGAATATTCCCATAGTATTTCTCTGCCCACGTCCTTACCTGAGCGGGATCAAAATCACCTGATACAATGATAAAGGCGTTACGAGGATGGTACCATTTCTCATGAAAAGCCTTGGCGTCATCTAGGGTTATTGCGCGAATATCTTTTTCCCAGCCAATTATTGGATTTTTATAGGGGTGCGTTGTAAAGAAGCGATGATTAAATGTTTCGTCAAAAAACGCATAGGGATCGTTTTCTCTTTGCGTAAGACGTTCCTCGAGAATAATGTTCTTTTCGGTTTCAAATTGATCTTTATTAAATGCGACACCGACCATGCGCCCAGCTTCGAATCGCATAAGCAGCTCGAGATGATCTGCCATGACCATTTTGTAATAGAAAGTACTATCTTGACCCGTAAAAGCGTTACTGTGAGTTCCGGACGCGTTATAATCTTCCAAGAACTGTCCCATTTGGATTTCTGGGGATGCTGTTTCCATGAGATGTTCGAGATAATGTGCAAGCCCTGTTTTCCCAGGAACTTCATCCGCAGATCCCACCTTAAACCAGGTTGTGTAACTGACTATGGGAGCTCGTTTATTTAGCATCAGAATAAACTGTAACCCGTTGTTTAAAGTAAATGTTTCATACTTTAGCAATGGATCTGCAGAAAGATTTCCTAACCACAAAAATAAAAGCAAAAACCAGAGGGCCTTTTTCATTATTACTTACCATCCAATTTATTCAGGTGATTCAGCCGGTTACTTAATTCGTGCTTCATTGTCTAAACGAGCTTTTTCTTCAGTTGGGTTAATGACATCACCCGGAAGCGTTGTCTTTTTTATACCTAACTGTTCAAGCCAAGGTTTGCCTTTTGCGTTTTCTATATGGGATTCTTCGTCGACTTGTCTGCGAATGTCGTCTTGTTCTTCACCAGCTCCTGCCATTTCGAGAAGGGCTTCTTCAGCTGAGCTCGCAATTCCTTCTTTTGTGCCGGAGCCTATAAGTTTTTGTTTCTTAGCTTCCATGGCTTTTACATCTTGAGGGCGAGCAGCACCCGGTTGTGGGACAGGCAAACTGAAGAAATCAGGCGGCATATCAAGAGGTTGAATACTTGGGGCAACTGAAAATTCATCGGGAGGATCGCGTTCGATACCCAGCGTTTTTTTAACAGAACCACAACCGTGCAGAAAAAAACATCCAGATAGGAGTGCAATGGTAACAAGGCGAGAGTGTGAACTCATTTTTTTTCCCTCACATAACTTTCCACTAATAAAAGACAAACTCCCACGGTAATGGCACTGTCCGCCACATTAAACGCGGGAAAATGGTAACCCAGAATGTAAACATGAACATAAATAAAATCAACCACTGCTCCAAAACGGAGGCGGTCAATGATATTTCCAATGGCTCCGCCAATTATCAAGCTAAGGCTAAAGAGTAATAGCCTATCAGTTGTTCGCCAGAGCCAAATTCCCAGGACAAGGGAAATTCCTAAAGCCATTCCTATAAGCGCTAAGCTTCCCCATAAAGTGTGAGCTTGCAATAAACCAAACCCTACGCCTTTGTTCCACGTCAGAACAATATCCAAAAAGGGGAGTATAGGTAGGACGGATGGAGGGTTCATAAGGTCGTAAAGAATCCAGGCTTTGGAAGCCTGATCAATCCCAATCACAAATAGGGCGATGAGGAAGGCATACCGGAGGCGAGCCATCGATTCTCCTCGTTTAATGGACGCAAAGCTGCTATAAATTGCCATCAATTCTCTCCACTACATCGGCACAACGATGACATAAGTCAGGGTAGGCTGCAACCTTTCCCACCTCTTCCAAGACTTTCCAGCAACGAGCGCATTTTTCACCATGTGCAAGTTCAACTCGAACCCCAAGTTCTGGAACTTCATCCAAAGTTAAGGCCTCTTCCGGCATAACATGAGTTTCAGCGACATCAACTTTTGAGGTGATAGAAAGC
>DATKTE010000327.1:0-6347 GCA_035531295.1 Alphaproteobacteria bacterium | reverse complement strand
CGGGACCTAGAGAGATCTTTGAATCACAGAAAGTTCTGGGTCCCGGACATTAAGAAAATCTAAACCGGGCTGTGCCCGATATGATTTTCTAAATTCCGGGATGACGCCGTGTGGTTAGATTAATTTACTTATTTGGTATTAGTTCGCCCCCCCGTACGTAGACATCGAGTGCGAGATTAGTCTTCTCCCTTATCCAACTTATCTACATAGCTTCTCGAAGGTCTCCCCCCTCTAATGCAATCTCGGAGAGCCGCATTTGAGCTGGCAAATAATCAACGTTCGCAGCTATCTGATCATATTCTTTAGCCATTTCCATGTCTTTCTCAATGAACTTTCCCTCCTCATAAAGTTTGCCAAGCATGACGCAAGACTTAACGTGCTCGTCTTCACCAGCCATTTTAAAATATTCTATCCCTTTTATTGGATTTTGCTGAACTCCCTCGCCATTTAGATAACATTTTCCAAGCTTATAATTGGCTTGATCGTGAGATGAATTGGCAGCCGCTTCTAACAAAACGATGCTCTTTTCTAAATCCTGAGAAACTCCCCGCCCCTTACGATAGCACTGAATAAGTTCGAATTGCGCATCTTGGTTCCCCTGCTTAGCAGCTTTTTCTAAAAGTTGTGCAGCTTCTTCCCGATTTTCCTCATCTTTATAAATGCTCCCCAGCATAGTACACGCCATAGGTTTAGCATTCATAATAAACTGTTTCTGTAAACGGCCACATACCACTAAATGTAGTTACAGTTATATTTATTACAATTAAGCTCCTTTAGCGTAAATTATTTTTATTCATTGCTATAATATTTCTTCGAATATGGGTCTCAGGAGTCATTCTTTCAAAAGAGTTCCAGCTAAATTCTAAATCTATTTCAAATATATATACAATTTTATATAAATTTTTTGATCTTTTTTAAATCTTTAGAAATATAAGAAGTATTCATAACAGCACAAAAAACCTTGACTTTGCTACCCAAACCCGCAAAGTTACTCCCATCAGTTCACACAATTAATTAAGGGTCGATGAAGCAAAATCTAGCCAAGCTCATAACCATTTTTATTCCTATTCTAATCGCATATGGACTCGTTTTCTTTGTGTCACAAGAAGAAGCTGCAGATGAACTTGATGAAGTTCCCCAGGTAATTGCTCAAGCGGAGCAAGAAACTGAAGAGTCCGCGAAATCTGAAGAAGGCCCGTATGATGAAACACTGACGATCAAAGAAGGGGACACACTTGCAAGCATTTTAAGCAGACTTGGTATTCCCTCAACGCAAGCACATGAAGCCATTACTGCTCTTTCAAAAGTTTTTAATCCGAAGGACCTTAAAGTCGACCAGGAAGTTTACGTCATCTATGATGCTCAGTCTGAGGGCGAAAATTATGATTTAAAATTCCTCCGTTTACGTGGTGATTTTGACCATCATGTCGAACTCGTACGAACGGGTGGCGGCCTTTTTCAAGCAACAAAATATAAAAAAGAGCTGAAACATCAATATGTTGATATTAATGGTGATATTAAAATTAGTCTTTATGCAGATGCTTTACGGGCTGGCGCTTCTCCCAAGATGCTCTATGATATGATCAAAGCTTTCAGTTTCGATGTGGACTTCCAACGTGATATCCAGCCTGGAGCAAGCTTTTCTTTGTTTTATGATACCTATAAAGATGAGGAATCTGGTCATGAACGCCCGGGAGAATTGCTATATGCCAAACTTGTCATAGACAAAAAACCCTATGAGATTTATCGTTTCCAACCTGGAGGTGGTGTGCCGGGTTATTACACAAGCTACGGGGAAGCTGTGCAGAAAGCCCTTCTCCGAACGCCCATTGATGGAGCACGCATCAATTCAGGCTTTGGTAACCGCAAACATCCGATCAAAGGGTATACAAAAATGCATAAGGGAGTGGACTTTGGTGCACCTCACGGTACACCAATAATGGCCGCTGGAGACGGTGTGGTCGAGCGCTGTAACAAATATGGAGGATATGGAAACTATATTTGTATTCGTCATGACAGAAGTACAAAGACTGCATACGCACATCTTTGCCGCTTTGCCAAAGGCTTATGCGCAGGTCGCAAAATACGTCAGGGCCAGGTTATTGGGTATGTTGGCACAACGGGGAACAGCACCGGCGCTCATCTTCATTTTGAGCTTTTAATTAATGGAAAACATGTAAATCCTCAGAAAATCACACAGCTACCAAAATCAAAGCTTGTTGGAAAAGTTCTTAATGAATTTAAGGCTTTTATGGCTAAAATTGAGAAGATGAAAAATGAACGCAGTGCAGTAGAGAACAGAGTAGCAGAGAGCAGAATGGCAGAGTAGCAGAGTGCAGTTTAGGGGTTTTAACAAACAAAGGGCTTTAAATGAGTCAAACGCTTCTTTTCAACTCAGGTTTCTGCTCTTCTAAACTCTGCTATACTGAAATTGGCGTCCCCAGCGGGATTCGAACCCGCGTCATTGCCGTGAAAGGGCAGTATCCTAGGCCTCTAGACGATGGGGACTGGTAGGATCTTATTTACAGGGTGTTTTTGATAAAATCAAGAAAATAAAAATTATTTCGCCAAAGCATCGTGGATACAAACTTTCCTTATGAGCTAGGCTCCAAAATAATCTTCACTTTACCTCTATTAAGGCAGAGATTTAATCACATTAACCCATTTATCCTTATGGATAACTTCAAACTTCCCGTCTTTTAAAATTTCATAGGTGGTATTCATTTCACCTAACAAAGGCTGTTCCGGATGCTCTTCATAGGCTTTTTTAAGCTCGGGATCGGCTGGATTGACGATCAATAGGGTGCTATCCACTTGTTGTTTTGTGCCTACTATGGAGGGAAATTTATCCAAAATTTTTCCCGTTTTGGCATCAATCACCCAATTTTCCTGACATTGTGTTCCGCACCCAATCGAGACAACTGTATAATGCCCAGCAAAGTTGGGTCCTTTTTCAGCGCCTTCTTGAAGCTTTGACTTGTATGTCTTTGCTCCCTTATGACTTGATAAGTCGACAGGTGCGGGTTTTTCCTTCAACACGTCAATTTCTGACACAGGATACGTCGAAAAATCTGGCAAAGTTGAATCGGCATATGAAGCGACTGAAGTCAATATACCCGTTAGGAAAAGAGTCGTTTTAAAGAATGTCATTACTTTCCTCCTCATATTTATTTATTTATTTAGCTTAGCATAAAATTGCATTCATTTATAGACTTGTTGCGTATGGCTAAATCTCAATCACAAGACCATCGTATGCAGGTTCAACCCCTTTTGGAAGTTCTTTCATAAGCGCATCATAATCAAGCTGAAGAGACATGTGAGTCAAATAGGCTTGACGGGGACGTACCCTTGCAATCCACTCAAGTGTTTTAGTTAAGTGAGAATGACTAATGCGTGGTTCCCTAGAAATACAATCCACAATCCACACCTCAATTCCTTCAAGGATTTTGAAGGCTGCCTCATCCAGATCAACTACATCAGTAGAATAAGCTACTTTTTCAAAACGATAGCCGAGCGTCGTTGAATAGCCATGAGCCTGCTTGAAGGGCGTAACTGAAACATTTCCTAGCTGAAAAGGCCCCTCAATCACATTTGGACTCAAAAAAGGGCGATAAATGTCCGGTACGACCTCTTCTAGGGGAAAAGCGTAATAAAATCGTTTCTTCATAGAGTTAATCGTTTCCGCATCACCATAAATCGGCAAGGGCATTTTGCTCTGGTAAGTAAAGGGCCTAAGATCATTAATTCCATGGGTATGATCCGCATGATCGTGTGTGTATAAAACGGCATCAAGTTTCTGAAGCCCTGTGTTTAGCCATTGTGTTCGCAAATCAGGCGACGTATCTACAAGAAGCGTTGTTTCACCTTTTTCAACGACGATTGAAGCACGGCTCCTGCGATTCTTTGGATTATAGGGATCACATTCCCCCCATCTTCCTGTAATAATCGGCACGCCTTCTGACGCCCCACATCCTAAGATTGTTATACGCATGGACGTCGCACCTTAGAAAAAAGTGTTAAAAAGTTTTGTGATGTTTGAGCACAAAGCTCATCATAGCTTACCCGTTTCAACTCCGCTAATTTTTTTGCAGTTTCAACGATGTAAGAAGGTTCATTGGACTTCCCTCGATAAGGCTCTGGGGCCAAATAGGGCGCATCTGTTTCGAGCAAAAGCCTATCCAGGGGAACTTCTTTCAAAACCTCGCGTAAGGCTTCAGCCTTTTTGAAAGTTATAATCCCAGAGACGGAAATATAAAATCCAAGTTCCAGCGATTGATCCCTGAGCCAAGAACTTCCTGAAAAGCAATGAATTACCCCCCTCGCCTTCCCTTGCCCAACAGTCTTTATTAAGTCAATCGTATCTTCTTCTGCATCTCGGGTGTGAACAATCAGGGGGAGATTACGCTCTAGCCCCGCTTCAATGTGGGCTTTGAAAGCTGATTTTTGGTCTTCTTGCGGGCTATGTGTGTAGTAATAATCAAGACCTGTTTCACCAAACCCCACTACTTTCGACCGCGCAGCTTCATTTACGAGGACCTTAAAGAGTTCTTCTTCAGCAAGTGTCTTTTGAGACTCATGTGGGTGAACCCCAATGGTTGCAAATACCTCTGGGTGGCTTTCAGCGAGAGCCATGACAACGGGAACTTTGGAAAGGTCGGTGCAAATTGTTAGAAATAGATCAACACCTTTGTCTTTCGCTCGTCTTAGCGTTCCATCTATATCACTTGCCATTGGCTCGTAGTCTAGATGACAATGGCTATCGATTAAAAACATGGTTCTTTCCTTTTTCAAATTATATCTATAGTATACACGCAAAATTCTTCCCTTAAAGGATATAAAAATGTTAAGGCTACTCTTCTTGTTGCTGATAGGCACTTCGCATGTATATGCTGAAGAACCCCCTAAATCTGTCGTTGTTACAACCGTAGGCGAGAGCTGTCTAAATCCTTGTGTTACAGGGGTCGGCACTTTTACAGCTTACAATGACGTTGTTTTAAGGGCAGAAACACCTGGTCGCATTGAAATTATCCACTTCAAAGAAGGGGATCGTGCTACACCAAACCAAAAGCTTTTTACAATTCATAACCAAGAGCAGGTCGCAAAAGTCAAGAAAGCTGAAGCCTCACTTAAGCTGAGTCAAAACATTTTAAAGCGTAAGGAAGAGCTTAATAAAAAGGGTTTTTCAACTCTTCAAGACGTTGAAAAAGCCGAAGCACAAGTGAAGTCTGATGAAGCTGAACTGGCTCTCACAAGGGAAGATTTAGCCAAAACAGAGATATTAGCACCGTTTGAGGGAGTACTTTCTAACCGGCAAGTCTGTAGAGGAGCTTTTGTGAGTAATGGCGAAAAACTCGTCAGAATTCAAGATATTAGCCCTATCCGCTTGACCTATCAAGTCCCTCAAAAGGAAATACCGAATATAAAAGTTGGAGACAAAGTCACGGCTACAACTGACGTTTATCCTGACAAAACCTTTGAAGGAAAGGTTGAAGCGATTGAGCCCTCTGTTAATGAAGAGACTCGAAGCGTCACTGTCTATGCCACTTTTGATAATACTGAAGAATTGCTTATCCCTGGGCTTTACGGGCGCGCCCAATTGAAGACTTCTTTGAAAAAGACTTCTTCTCTCTATATTCCAGAACAAGCCCTGGTCGTCCGCCCTGAAGGGATATATGTATACAAAAGGGCTGGGGATAAAGTTACATTAACTAAAATTACTTTAGGAACGAGAGTCGAAGACCAAGCAGAAGTCCTGAGCGGTCTAAAAAAAGGTGATCAAATCGTTCTTGAAGGGCAAGATAAGCTTCGTGATGGGTCGGTCATTACTGTGGCTGGTAATTAGAATTGCCTCTATGAAAAATTGATGATGGCTCACCGGTCGATGTCCTCCTTGGCAAGAAGCGTTAAATCCCTGTCCGTCCTTGAAGAAAATGTTCTGGGAAGCGACGTGACGCGGGGCAAGCGCTACTAGCCCGAGGATGTCACCGTGGGGATGGGGAAATAGTTGCAAAAATTGTGGATTATTTACAAGGTTCCCGGTATTAAGAAACACTATAGCCCCAGGTGTCTAAGATTTTCTGAATACCGGAATGACTTATTTTTACTGAAATTGGATACAACTCATGTTTATTACTGACATTGCAATCAAACGGCCGGTTTTCTCAGTCGCTCTGAGTTTGATGATTATTATTGTCGGATTTTTATCCTACCTGAATCTTAGTTTACAACAGTATCCTGATGTAGAAGAAGCTGTCGTCAACGTTGAGACAAATTATTCTGGGGCGGCGTCAAGCATTATCGAAACCATGATAACGACCGTTCTTGAGGATTCCCTTTCAGGCATTCCA
>DATKTE010000326.1:0-19718 GCA_035531295.1 Alphaproteobacteria bacterium | reverse complement strand
GCTCCAACATTGAGTTATACTCTCTATTATGGAGAAGCTGCGAAAGGAAAGTGTAATGTAAATTCCGATGGATTTTGCTGCACGAAAGATTTTTAAAAATACTCCAACCTCACGGAAAAGAGCTTCTCAAACCGCTTTACTGCTGCACTTGTAACCATCAAAATCACTCGGTCGTGGACTTTAATAACCGTATCGTTGCGTGGCATAAGGATTTGATCATCTCGGATAATGGCCCCAATAATCAAGCTGCGAGGCACATTGATTTCTTCAACCGTCATTCCAAGAACGCTTGAAGTTCCGACAGCTTCGGCTTCAATAACTTCACCAAAGTTATCCCGAATGGAATGGACAGTTCGAATGCGGCCCCTTCGAACGTATTGCAAAATACTAGAAACAGTTAATGCTTTTGGGCTGATGAGTGAATCGATGCTTAAGGACGTTACGAGACTTGAGTAAGAGGAGCTATTGATAAGTGCCATTGTTTGCTCTGCACCCATTCGTTTTGCTAAAAGAGAAGCAAGGATGTTTACTTTATCATCCGAGGTGACTGCCACTACCTTATTCGTAAGTTTTGCGTTAGCTTCCCGTAGTATTTCCCGATCGAGTGCATCTCCTCGCAAAACAACTGTACGCGTAAGTTGGTTGGCCACATAGGTTGCGCGGTCTTTATCCATTTCAATGAGGCTCAGCGAGATATCTGGATGCTTTGTCTCTACCTCTTCAGCAAGGCAAAATCCTACATTCCCTCCCCCTAAAATTAATAGACGTTGAGATCTTTGCTCACTAAAGCCAAAAGCTTCAATGGCATGGATAAATTTCTCTTGAGGGATCAAAAGGTAGACTTCGTCGTTTTCTTGTAATTGATCAGAACCTGTTGGAATAAAACCGGAATCCCCCCGGACAATAAATAAAACACTTAAGTCAAGCTGTGGAAAAAGACCTTCGAGAAGGCGCAGGGGCGTGTTTAAAATCGGTGCTTTAGCTTTGCAACGTATGCCCACGAGTTGAATCGTTTTATCTCCAAAAGGAATGACTTCAAAGGTGCCTGGGAAATCAAGTCCTCGTCCAATAGCTCGCGCTACCTCCAGCTCTGGTGAAATAATAAGATCTATGGGCATGTTGTCAGGGTTGTAAAGGTCTGACCAATCCGGATTCAGGTAGCTTTTACTTCGGACTCTTGCAATTTTTAAAGGGACATTAAAAAGAGAGTGGGCAATTTGGCACGCGACCATGTTGACTTCATCGGCAAAGGTGACGGCAATGATCATGTCTGTTTCACCAAGCCCCGCCTTGGCAAGCACATCTGGGTGGGACGCAAAACCAACTATCCCTCTCACATCCAGCGTCCCTGAAATATGATTGATAAGCTCTTCAGACTGATCGATGATCGTTACATCATTATCATGGGTTGAAAGATAGCGGGCAATACTGAATCCGACTTGACCCGCGCCGCAAACGACAACTTTCACGCATTCCTCGTTTTTCAGTTATTTGAATCTTTAGTATACCCGTTTTCTGTGACTTTAGGGAGACTTAATAAAGAAAATGGCCACCTGGGTTTGGGGGCCGTTTTATGATCTAATATCTGTCATGATTAAATTCTGCTCTTTATATCAAAAAGCTTGTTTAGAATAACGTTGGCATAAAAACTGTCAAGAAAATCTTATTCCACGTCTCTAAAATTCCCGCTCCAAAAAGCTTGTAAGTTCGTGTTCGGAAAGTTTTGTGATGTCCTTTGGGATTTCTGCAGTTATCTTTGAAAGTGTTTGCTTGCCTAAATGTCCCCTTATATCTCCAAGAGTTTTGGGAGGGGAAATAATAATGAGTTCATCAAATTCAGAATTTTCATTTGCTTTTTCAATAATATCGCAGAGCTCTTTAGCGAACAGCTGTTTTTGAAATTGATGCCAATCATTGCGTGGCTGATAGGCATGGCGGGCTGGGTTGGCGCTCTCATATCCGCGTCCTGGTTTACTTGTCCCCAGTTCGCTCTCCCTTAAATTTTCTCCCACAAAATCTTGGCCCATAACGTGGTCGATTTTGTTATGATTCTTAACAAAAATGCGAGCTCTTGCTCCATCTGCGACTAAAACCCAAGTTTTTTTATGTTTGAACATCAGAAAGCTCCTTCATCATAAGTATCTATTATTAGTATGAATTCAAAAGATAAAGATCTCGTTAACTCTGCTTCTAAACTAAATGAAAAACGTGAATAAAGAGGGTGAGAAAAACTTCGATCATAATGAGGATGATAATAATCAACTCGAGCATTGTAGAATGCCGATTATTCAGCTCATCTCGCATCATCTCAAAAAGTTCTTTGACAATATCAAGGCGACGGTTAAGGACTGCAGTCCGCGCATGGAGCTCTAAATCATTAATTGTTAAGGTGTATAGAGTTTCATATTCGGGATGATCCCAGATGAAAACAGGGGCATCCAATATATCACTGTGTAAGTTAACGGAATTACGTTCAATAAAAAGTTCCCCAATTCTTTTTGAAATGTCTTTACGAGAAAGAGACATCTTTCCACGAATTGCCAGTTCTTGAGGAATATTCTTGGTCATTTCTATCGTGTTATCGATGCGATCTTCAAAAGCAGAGAGCTTTATGGTTTGGGATAACCCATAGGAAACAGCTAACATCTGCAAAGCATGGGAACGCGTTTTTGCGAGTGTAATTTTATCCTGAAAAAATCTTGGTTTGCTTGCAAAAGTATATTCGAATTCTTCAGAGACGGTATTAATGGGGTCTCGCGTGAATTTTCGAAGGATTTCTAAAAACCGTTTTTCTTCATCTATGTCTACATTCCATAAGGCGACGCAGCCATAAGAAAAAATAAAAATATTGGATTCTTTATAAGCAGCATGAAGAGCATCTGTGTAAAAATTAATAAACTCAACATCTTCCAAAGCCAAGGCAAGGCCATGGAGATCAAAAGTTTCGGCATTACAAATCGCAAGACAACGCATGAGTAGCTCTTTATTTTAAGATATAATAAATCCATTTTAGCACAAATGCTAACAATTCATAGAGTCTCTCTTGTTTCACTCTCTTGCTGACAATCAATGTAAATAATTAACCAGTTATTTAACAATATTGTAGTATTATTAAATTAGATTAAAATGTTACAGAGGTGTAAAATGTTTAAGTATTATTTACTGATAGGACTTTCTTTAATCATCACTTCACCGCTTGCATGGGCTAATATGAGGCCTTCTGATAACCTCATTAGGTCAGAAGTCCCTGCAAAACTAACGATATATTATCATAATCATGGAATAGGAACGAACACCATCCAAGCGGGAAGGGCAATCCATGTTATAGGAGATATTGATAAGCTTCATGTCGCTCCTATGGGAACCCACAAATCGATGAAACCAGTGATGTGTGATGGGGTGTATAGCAATGCCATAGACATAGGTGTTAAAAAGGGAAGCAAGAACGAAATAGAATGTAATTAAGTTATCTTTTTAAGGCCTTGAAAAGGGAATACGCGAAATCCACCAAATAGCTGGGAAGGATGATAGGATGACAATGGAAAGGAAAGGCGTCCATCCATAACAGTCAATAATACGGCCCGCTATGGGGGATGCAATGATTCGACCAAGTTCTGCGAAAGACGTGAGTAATGCCAGTTGGGTGGCTGCAAACCTCAAGGAACAGCATGTAAGTTGATAAGAGAAAAAGGCAGTAAGAGCTACGCCACAAAAAAAATGTTCAACTCCTATTGTCAGATATAAGAAGGAAAGCTGGGCGCCAAGCTGGGCTTGAGTCAGAAAAAGTAAATAGGAAGCCCCATGGACAAGCCCTCCCCAGAAAAGGGTTTTTTTAAAGCCATGAAGGCGGATAGAGTACCCCCCGATAAAGCCCCCCAAAATCATGGATCCAAGCCCGAAAACTTTCTCAATAGAGCTCACTTCAACATAAGTAAATCCTAAGTCTATAAAAAAGGGAGTTTGCATCATGGCTAAGAGGTTATCGGGTAAGCGGTAAATTAACATAAACACAAGCACGGCTCGCCAACCTTTTTGGAGCATAAATTCCTTAAAGGGACCAATGAGCGAATAGCGGATCCATTCCCAGCGCTTGGTAAAAAAATGGGTATGTTGGTGTACAAATTTGTCTGGTTCTTGCATGAACAACACAGCAATAATACCAATAAACATGAGAAGTGAAATGAAGACATAGACTTCCTTCCAGGAAAGGAATGAAGCTAAATAAAGTGCTCCTGCGCCGCCTGTGAGGATAGCCATTCGAAACCCAAAAACGCCCATTCCTTCACCAATACCCCAATCTCTAGAACTTAGAGTTTCCATTTGGTAGGCAAGGAGGAGAATATGTTGGCTTGCAGCAGAAATTGTAACAAGAAATCCACAAGCAATAAAAGCTTTCATATTTTCAAGGGGATCAAGAGAAGCCATAGTCAAAAGGGCGCCGATAGCGGTGAGTTGGACTAGACAAAGCCAACTTCGTCTTTGCCCAAGGAGTTTATTCAAAAAGGGCAGGGGGACATGATCAAGTATCGGGGCCCATAAGAATTTAAAGGCATAAGGAAGATGTAAAAGAGCAAAAAAACCGATAGAGGTATAATTAAGCCCATAACTTTGAAGCCAAACGCCTAACGTTTTAGATGTCAAAAGGAGGGGGAGGCCGTTGGCATAAGCGATACAACCAATTGCCAAAACCCTTGGGTCCAAATATTGACGGAAAATATCAATAAAACTGGCAACTATAGGGATATTTCTGGTTTGCTCTCTAATCAATCCAGAATGAAAAATTATCTTAAATTTAAAAAAGAAAGCTAGGTTCCCTTCCTTAGACACGCATCGGCATCAAAACATATAGAGCCGAGCTATCGTTTGCATCTTTTGCGATGATTGCCTGGGTTTCATCTCCAATAAGAAACTGCAAGGATTCATTTGAAATTTGTTGAGTAACATCAAGGATGTAACGCGCATTGAAACCGAAATCTATGGGTTCACCTTCATATTTTACTTCAAGTTGTTCTTCAGCATTGCCCGTTTCATTACTATGCGCAGAAATAACCATTGTCGTTCCTTCAACCCGTATTTTAATGGGACGTAACTTGTCCGTCGACATAATTGAAATGCGATCTACGATTTCCGCAAAGGCCTTCGCGTTTACTTCCAAGACCTTATCATTGCCATAGGGAATAACATTTTCATAAGTTGGGAATTTACCCTCAATTAAGCGAGAAATAAGAATGGAGGAAGCTACGACAAACCGAATTTGGTTTTCTGATAAGGAAATGGTGACTTCTTCTGCCAGTTCATCAATCAACTTTCGAATCTCGTGGATCGTCTTACGAGAGATAATGACTTGAGGCATTTTTGAGGCTTCTGGGGGCAGTTCACCCTGGGCTTGGGCTAAACGGAGTCCATCCGTCGCAATAGCTCTCAAAAACCCATCCGGAGTGGCATGAAAGCAAATTCCATTAAGGTAGTAACGCGTTTCTTCAAATGACATGGAAAAACGGGTTTTATCGATTAGACGTGAAAGTTCTCCCGCATGAATCTTGAAGGTACAGGGGAGTTCATTTGTTGTTATGGCGGGGAAATCAATAGGAGGAAGACATGCAAAATTATAACTTGAGCGGCCAGATTGCAAATGAAGAGAAGCCCCATCTTCCGATGATTTTAATTCAATTTGAGCGCCTTCTGGAAGCTTTCTGACGATATCAAACAAGAGATGCGCAGAAACGGTTGTACTTCCCTCAGCTTTTATATGCGCAGGGACGGTTTCAATAAAAGCAATTTCAAGATCAGTTGCCGTAATTTTTAGAGTGTCTCCTTGGCCTTCAAGGAGAATATGGGCTAGAATTGCAACTGTATTACGTCGTTCAACGACGCCCTGGCAATGGCTTAGCGCTTTTAATAAAGCCGTTTTTTCGACAACGACATGAATGGGATTTTGAGCAAGGGTGGGTATAGATTCAGCTGTCATCATTTTAACTCTCCAGCATTTGACGTAGCAATTCGATATCTTCACACATATTTTTTTCCTCTGCTATGAGCTCTTCTATTTTTTTGACAGCATGTATGACTGTTGTGTGATCTCTTCCTCCAAATTTTCTTCCAATTTCTGGTAAAGATCGAGGGGTCAGTTGTTTAGACAGATACATGGCAACTTGACGGGGCCTAGCCACTGTACGAGCTCTTCTAGGGGAATGCATGTCAGAAACGCGCACACTATAATATTCGGCTACTTTCTTTTGAATTTCATCAATAGTAACACGGCGGTCATTGGCCCGCAGCAAATCCCTTAAGACCTCTTGAGTTGAATCAAGAGTGATATCCCGCCCTACGAGGGTTGAATGAGCAACAACACGGGTTAAAGCGCCTTCAAGTTCCCGGACATTGGATGAAATTTTATAAGCCAAAAACTCAAGTACTTTTTGGGGGACATCCGTATCCATTTGCTCGGCCTTCGCTTGCAGAATTCCAAGGCGGAGCTCATAGGTTGTTGGATGGATGTCAGCCACAAGACCCCCACCCAACCTTGATTTAAGGCGCTCTTCCATGCCTTCCATGTCAGAAGGCGATTTATCTGCCGAGATAATTATCTGGCGGTTTTGATCTACAAGAGCATTGAAAGTATGGAAAAATTCTTCTTGAGTTGAATCCTTGCCGCTTATAAATTGAACATCATCAATCATTAGAACATCTACAGACCGGAATTGATCCTTAAAAGCAACTGTATCCTTAAAGCGCAAGGCACGGACAAACTGGTACATAAACTTTTCTGCCGACAGGTAAATGACCTTTCTTTTCGGGTGACACTTTTTAATTTGCCAAGCAATGGCGTGCATGAGATGAGTTTTTCCAAGCCCTACACCCCCATATAAAAAAAGGGGATTAAATGTAACAGATTCGGATTCAGCCACTTTCCTAGCAGCGGCATGCGCAAGTTCATTCGGTTTCCCGACGACGAAATTCTCAAAAGTATAGCGGGCATCAAGATTTGAAATAATCTCAGGCATATCCAATAAAGGTTGATCGGGTTGTTTTATGGTTTCCTTAGGTGCTTCAACAATAACGTCTAATTGGCGTATGTTATCGTTTTCACTCTGGAGCAGGGCTTTTACACGATCAGCGTAGTTATTGTTAACCCAATCACGCATGAAGGCATTTGGTGCAGCAAGACGGATCAGCCCTTCATGATGGTCCACGATAGATAATGGTTTGATCCAACTGGAATAAGTAGCATCCCCATATTCATCAAGAAGCTGCGGTTGAATTCGCTTCCATTGTTCTTCAAGGTCATTATTTGGTGCTGTGTATCCCATGCGTAGGCCAATTACCCTGGTTATAAGTCAAAAAAAATTTTATGGAACTATTAATAGTCCATTATGTCTTCCCTTTTTCGTCAAGGTCTACCCGCCGTCCCGGATTACATCCAAAGGGTGGCGGGTAGACTTATGACTTTGTTATTTAAGCAAGTTTTGCAACGCGTGCGTTGAGTCTAGATATTTTACGGGCTGCCGTATTTCTATGCAAGACCCCTTTTGTGACTCCACGCAAAATCTCTGGCTGTGCAGCCCTAAGAGCTGTTTGCGCAGTCTCTTTGTTACCCGAAGCAGCTGCTTCTTCAACTTTTTTTATGAATGTTCTAATACGTGAGATACGTGAATGATTGAGGAGGGTCTGCTTCGCGTCTCGTCGAATCCTCTTCAATGCTGAGTTATGTTGTGCCATACTATTCCTTAATTAAATTTATTCACAGTGATGTAGAGGAGTTATAACTCACTCTCACAGCACCGTCAACAGGTGGCTTTGACCAAAAACGGAGGAATAATGACAAAAAAATTGAGCCTTTTTCTTTTTACACTTAGCATATTCATAGGAGCAGCTAAGGCATTACCTGATCCCGCACAAGATTCGCGCGTCCAAAAAGTCTATAATGAACGCCAAAATCAGTTGATTTGGATTAAAAATGGAGTTTGGACACCTTGTGCAAAAACCCTTTTTGAGACTTTGGCTCATGCAGAAGAGGAAGGTTTGTGGGCCCAAGATTATACCCCTTTTGTTGAGGTCCTCAAAAAAGCTGATTTAAGTTCTCTAGAAGCTCAGAAAAAGGCCGATGAGCTCCTTACTCTAGCCGTTTTAAACTATATTTCAGATATAAAAGGAGAGCGTCTTAGACCTCATGAAGTAAGTAAAAATATTTACCTTCCGAAAGTTTCTATAGATGAAGCAGAGTTGTTAAATGAATACTTATCTCGCCCCCAAGAGTGTGCTTGGGTTCAGGAATTAGCTCCCTCCAGCCCTGAATATCAACATCTGAAAAAACTATTGGCTCTTTACCGTCAGAAACAAGCTAAAGGAGGCTGGCCTGAACTTCCTAAAAACACAACACTCAAAAAAGGAGATACTGGCCCCGAGGTTGATACTTTAAGGGCTCAGTTGATTGCTCAAGATGTGCTCTCCCCTGGAGAGGAGCATAATGATACTTTTGATGAGACACTAGAAGAAGCCGTTAAAAAGTATCAGTCTCTTCATGGTCTTGAACAAGACGGCAAAGTTGGAGGAAGCACGCTTACAGCCCTAAATACTTCTGTAGAACAACGTATTAAATCAATTATCGTAAGCTTAGAAAGATACAGGTGGTATCCCAATCCGCTCCCTTCTCGTTATCTTCAGGTAAATATTCCAGGGTTTTACCTAAAGGCTGTTTCAGAAGGTGTACCTGCCTTCTATATGAGTATCATAACAGGGAAAGAATACCTTAAGACCCCTGTTTTCAATGCTCTTATGAAGGGAATTATTTTTAACCCTGCTTGGCATGTACCAACAAGCATTGTAAATGAGATGCTGGCACTGATTAGAAGTAACCCTGAGGCTTACTCTAGGACCGGCTATCATGTTACGCATGATGATTCAGGAGTTCATATTGTACAAAGCCCTGGCCCTGCCAATTCCCTTGGTAGGATTCGCTTTACGATAGAAAGTCCTTTTTCAATCTTTTTGCACGGTACTCCGTTTGTAAACCTTTTCCAAAAAACAAAAAGAGCTTTGAGTCATGGGTGTATACGTGTTGAAAACCCTGACAAACTTGCCGAGTTTGTTTTGAATGATCCAGAGGATTGGCCACTAGATCGCATTGAAGAAGAGACTTCAAAAACTGAAACCAAGCATGTTAAGCTTGATCAGCCTCTCCAAACTTTTATTACCTATTTCACAGTCTTTGAAGATGAGAACCATAAAATGAACTTTGTGGAAGATGAATACGGACAAGACAAACAGGTTTGGTCTGCACTAGAAAAGGCTAAACGTAACATTAAGGAATAATTAAAGAGCATCGTTGTGTCTCTGAAATAACGAGCCGGAGTTACAAAGTAGGGTGTTATTTGAGGATTATTTCAATAGATAAATGACCCTATTGTGAATTCTCCATTAATAAAAAAGGAAAGATATCCTCGTAATCACACAGGCTATCTTTCCTTTTATTTTTAATTGCTTGAACTCAATGGCTTTTTAACTACCAGCACTGCAATCCCCATCTAGTCCACCAGCAGTTTCCGCCACCACCCCACCAACCGTGGTGATGACGATGTCCCCAACCGTGCCATCCATGGCCTCTGTGACCACGATGCCAGCTGTGTCCTCCATGATGATGTCCTCCACCATGAACCAATATGATTTGGCCTTGGCTATATCCGGAATCAATTTGACCTGTGATTGTTGCATTTGCTGCTTGGCCCGCACCTAGAACTGTAACAACGGCAAGGGCCATTGTAGTTGATAATAGAACTTTCATGACATCCTCCTATAAATAACAATACAAGTTCATCATTATATTGTATAACAGTATAACATAAAAAATAGTTAACAGTAGATAATAAGCTATATTATAAATAGTTAATAATCGGTGTTGTATATGGGAAAATGAGATAGAGTATTTGAAGAAAATAGAAAGATTGTCCTGGGAAAACAATCTTTTCTTGCCAAGAGCTGTTACTTGCGAAAGCGAAGGATGGCGGCGTCATGTGTGCTACAGAAGATGGCTGGACGATATTTATCCAGCCATCTACTCCTTCTGTTCCCAGATAATATTATCTATAAGTGTTTTCGGTGCATTAAATGCATAACCTTAATATAGATCGTAGTAATCATAATTATAGCCAGGATCTACCACGACTGGTTGGTCAAGAAAAATGCCACCACCAAATCCATAACCACCGTAGCCATAACCACGATGTCCACCCCAGCCTCCATGGCGCCCCCCCCAGCCTCCATGGTGACCGCCACCCATTCCATGACCGCCACCACCATGTCCATGAGCTAGTACGATATTACCTTGATCATATCCACCCGCATTATTAGGAATACTTGCATTTGCAGGTTGAATGGCCCCGAGCGTAAACACAACTCCAAGAGCCATTGTCGTTGTTAATATAGCATTCATCGTTTTCTCCTCAGTTAATTATTTGGTATTTAATTTACCAATTATATTATATAATATAAATACATAAGAAGTAGTTAATTTATATGCGTATTATTAAATTAATAAGAAGATGAGCTACGGTAGTTGCCCTAGCTCATCTTCGTTGTCACACTTTAAATGATTTTGCTTTAAATTGAGCTATAGCTCATTTAAAGGATTCCAAGCGGGCCAATCCTAATCAGTGGTGGTCTAGTATTATAATACGCAGGGCCTGGGCCATAATAGTAGCCTGGTCCTGGGCCATAATAGTAATACTGTGCTGGTGTGAAATGGCTTTGACTATTTGCAGATGCGACCGGCTGTAGAACCGCAGCATTTGCATCAGTCGGACTGGTGCTGAGGGTAAACATAACCCCGAGGGCCATTGTTGTTGCTAATAGAATTTTCATCTTACGCTCCTCATGTTAAATATTTGGCAATTTCGATTTATTACCATTTTTATTGTACATCTAAATTATATAATAAGTCGTTAATATATTATCGGAGGACTCAATTCTATGCATTTTGTGGCCAACCCAGCGGCTATCAAAACTGGCTGAGCAATCTTTTCTCAGCCAGTTTTTTTAAGTATTTATTCAGTTAGAGCAAAATTATTCTTAATTAAAAAATCCTGAAAGAAAATCCAAGCCCTGGTTGTATATAGTCATAGCAAGGAGGCTGTGCATAAACCGGTTGAGAATAATACATGGGTTGTGGTGGCGGGGGTGCATAATAGGTAACCGCTGGTTGTGGTGCATAATAGGGCACTGCATAAGCAACAGGTGGAGGTGCATAATAGCTAACAGCGGGAGCTGCGTTAAAGTAAACAGAGCTACTATAGTGTCTATGACGCCGAGCCTCAGCAGGTTCAATGTTTCCAAGTATAGTAAAGATTCCAAGTGCGATTGTTGTTGTTAGAATGGTTTTCATAATATTCTCCATCAATTTTAAAAAAGGAATAACATCTTCCTAAAAAACAATACCATATTAATATAAAAAATATGTTAATTGTGTATTGAATAAATAGCAGAATTGATTTTATATTTCAATAGCAGAGATGAGTTGCAATGGTAGTGAGCCTATGGAGTATCTCTAAGTTAAATACATCTTGTGAAACAACCATATAAGTTTCCAAGGAAGTCCCGCCTGCAAAAAAGTCGACAGTTTGGCGTAAAATATTTTGGGTATCTCCAACCTCTGTCACCATAGGCGCTGTAGCCATCACAACAGGATCGCTGATAAGCCGCTGCTTCTCTGCCAAAGGCTCGATCTAATTCATTACTCAAACAATCAGCGGGGCGGTAATCTACTGCCTCATACCCCCAAGCTTTAACGGATTGATTATTTATTGTAATAAAAAACCCCAGAGCTATGGTCGTTGTTAGAAGAATTTGCATATTTGCCTCCTTTAGTTTGCATAGAATAGATTGAGAACTCATAAATTAAAAAAATATCACACTAATATAAATTTTTTATTAATTCTGTTTAAAATAAGATGCCCGGGGTACAGTTCCCAGGCATCTTCAACGTTTTCAGAGAAATGATGTTATTCACTTCGGCTTATGAGACTAGTAACGTATTGCGTTTCCCCAGAAATCGTATCCGCGAACGCAACCGCAACAAGATGGCGCGGCGCAGCATCCTGTGCAGGCTGATCTATTTCCTCTCATCGCCCAGCCTGTGTGTGCACGATGTCCCTGCCAGCTGGTGCCATAGCAACCATTTGGTCCGCAAAAAGCATTCGCAGATGATACGTTTGCAATAGTAAGGAAAACTGCAATAGCCATTGTTGTTGTTAGAATCGATTTCATAGTTACCTCCGTTGGTTTATATTTAAAAGGAAGAAATACTTCCTAAAACAAAACTAACACAATATAATAAATAAATCATTAATTCTATTTAAAATTTTAAATACTCTGTGTACTTACATTTAAGTCCTGTGATTGTTTTGGTCATCTATAGCTTTAAAGAGGAAAAACCTGATCCAACTTGATCAGGCTTTGCCTTGTGAAAGGCGTAGAAATATATTCTTTATAGGGTCAAGGATTTTTAACACACGATCTATCAAAGAAAAACATGTGGGGGTGTTTTCGTTGATAGCCAGCTGGGCAAGAATTATAACCCTTAAATTGGGATTTTTGCTGAATTTGAAACTGAGAAGCGCTTTCTGCATTAGTGGCTTGATGACTCTCAAATATCAAGAGTACACTAAGTGTTAAAACCGTGATGGTAAGAGTTTTCATTGTTTCCTCCATAAAGCCTGTAAGCTTGAAAACATTAATTGCAGTTTATTAGGTTTCCTGCTGAATCTGTAAAGCAGCCAGTACCATCTCCAGTCCAGTCAGCTCCTTCCCCAGTCCAACCTGCCTCATTTTCTAGATTACGATTTTCCAAGTTTCTATTAATGTCACTCTGTCGATTAGGGTTAGGATGGCTTTCCATGCTTTGATGGCTGCTCATGTCTTCTTGAGGATGCGTTCGCATGGTTTCTTGAGGGTGAGCTTCCATGTGGCCGCGTCCCCCACCACGTGCTTGCACAGAAGTAGGGCCTGTGAGAAGTGAAACGACTCCTAAAGCCATCGTTGTTGTAAGAAGAAATTTCATCGATACCTCCAATGTATTTTAAAGATACTTATAATACTATAAATATACGATAACAAATTATAATAAATATTCTATTAAGGGTCAAAAAAAATACCTAGAAAAAAATCCTAGGTATTTTCTGCATAACGAAAATAAGTTTGGATGGACTTACCACCAAACTCCACCGCCATGATATCCGAACCATCCTGATGAAGAACAGCAGGTAGAACAAGTTGGCTGGCAACAACGAGACTGACAACAACAGTCATTACCAAAAAGCCAGCCTGCTTGAGCAGGTTGACCCAGCATGAGGACAGTTCCTAAAACCATTGATAGGGTGAGTAAAGCTTTCATAATAGCCTCCATTAGTGTTTTTAATTAAGGAAGAACATCTTCCAGAATTAACAATATCAGCATAATATAAAAAATTCGTTAATTACATTAGAAATTTAGTATACATTGTAAGATTTGTCTTAATTACCCCTGTAAATCGTCAAGCAGTGTTTTTTTTGGTTGACCTTCGAGGCTACGATATATGGTGATATTCTCTAGCACCCTCATGACATAATTACGGGTTTCAGCATAAGGGATGAGTTCGATCCAATCGATAATGTCAACTTCTCCTCGACGAGGGTCTCCAAAATCTTGAAGCCAACGGGCAACAGGTTCAGGGCCTGCGTTATAGGCAGCGAGAGTTAAAATGTACGAAGATTCAAAATTATTTAAAAGATGGGATAAGTGAGCTGACCCCAAATGTAGATTATAGCTAGGATCACAAAGCTTGCTATCACAATGCTTTACACCTAACCGTTTGGCTTCCTGGGCAGCTGTTTTGGGACAGAGTTGCAGGAGTCCTACAGCTCCTGCAGTGCTCTTTGCGGTCGGATTAAAACGGCTTTCCTGATAGGCCACCGCCATGACGAGAGCTGTTTCTGGAATTCTTTGCCCTTTTCTAGGGATTTTACAGATAGGATAAGCGTTTTTTAGCGTAACAGGTTCGCTGTAGCCCGCTTTCTTTGCTGCCCAGACAACATCATGGGGAGAAAGTGTTGAGGAAAGATGAACAGCGAGCTCTCGCTCTCCTTTGCTTTTGGCAAGACCTGCAATATGGAGGAGAAATTTACTCAGTTCATGAGAAGCACTTTTACCTAGCCCTTTGAGGATATGGGCCGCTTTCACCAGATCTTTTTGGTCAAAGTTTTTTTTCTCATTCAGTGTCGTTTTGGGAGCTGTGGCCAAGACGGGGTAGGGCTTTTCACTAAGCTTGGCAGCCGCTAATTGCCCATAATAAATCGTCTTATATTTTGCAGCTTTTCTATACCATTTGCCGGCAAGATCGATTTGACCTTGGTGTTCATGGGTTCGTCCCATCCAGTAAGCGGCGCGAGCTTTACTAACGGCGCCTTCAACATTACTAAATAAACGATCGAAGTGACGTTCTGCATCTTTAGGTTGATGAAGAAATCGCAAAGCAAGCCATCCTGAAAGCCATTCGGCATTTGCAAAGTCTTCATTTCCTGGTTGAAGTCTATGATTTTGTATAAGGTTGTAGGCTGCCTGATATTGCTCCGCTGCAATGAACTCCCGAGCGATATAATTCTTCTCCTTCCACCAATTTTGTGCATGAGCTGGTTTCACAGGTGCTTTAAGAAGGATTTCGTTGGCAGCATCAAAATCTTTTTGTTTGCGGAACCATTTTGCTGTTTCATATAAAAGGCCTTCTTCTTGACGTTGCTTGTTATTAAGACCGTGCATTTTTTCCAGAGCCGTTGAGTTTCCTTCTATAAACGCAATACGAACTTCTGCTGCTTTTCGAGCCCCATCGGAAACAAGGGGCATAAGGCGCTTCGCCTCATCAACGTTTTCATTCCAGAGAAGGAATTGAAGACGTGCATAGTGGTCTTTTTCTTGCAAAAGATTAGCAAAGGACGTAAGAAATTCTTTTTCTTCAATCTTACTAAACTCCATCGATCGCCACGCCTGTATAATCAGATTGGCAGCTTTTGTATTCTCTTTGTGCTCAATAAGAGCGCTTGCATAGGCAATGACACCAACTGGTGTTTGAGGAGAGTGTTTTCCAAACCAGCTAAGAATTTCAGTAGACGAAGCGTCATCTACGATAACTTCCTCAGCTTTGCGACATAGCTTTTCATGATGAGGCCAATGAGTGTGGGAACTGAGAAAATTTATAGGTTCATGATGTGTAAATTGATTTGGATCTCTTAAAATACCGAGCCAGTAAACGAGTTTTTCTGCTACGGGGCATCCTGAAATTTGCATGCGCTTTTGCTCATTAAGTTGAGAAAAAAGAGCAGATTTACAAGTTTTCAATTCTTGTTCGGGCGTAAGAGCGTAAAGTGGGGTTGTTAAACAGATTCCCAGCGAGAACGCCTTGTAGAGTCTTTTAAAGAAAGGTATTGTCATATTAGTAAATCTCTCATCAGGAGGACGTTAAATGTTTCAAGGAGTCTATACAGCCATCATTACACCATTCCGTGATGGGAAGGTAGATGAAAAAAAATTAGAAGAACTCGTGGCCTTTCAGGTAGAAGCTGGTGTCCAAGGCCTTGTTCCACTTGGAACAACGGGGGAATTTTTATTGCTTTCGAGAGAAGAGCAAAAACGCGTTATTGATATATGCGTGAGCAATTGCAACGGCAAAGCGATCGTTATCGCCGGAACGGGAAGTCTTTCAATAGAAACAACGATTATGCAGACACGAGAAGCTCAAAAAGCAGGGGCGAATGCCGCTCTCGTGATTTGCCCTTGGTATATAAAGCCCTCTCAAGAAAGTCTTTATCATTATTATAAAAAAGTAAGCGAAGGCGTTGAAATTCCTATTATTATTTACAATAATCCTTCCCGCACAATGGTTGATATTTCTCTTGAAACACTTGTGAGTCTTACTTCTTACACAAATATTCAGGGGTATAAGGAATCTGGGTCTTGCCTTCAAAGAATTTCAGCGTTGAAGTGCCTATTAGGTGATCGTTTAAGTGTTTTGGCTGGGAATGATGATCCCTTAGCTGCTCATTTAGCTATGGGCGCGGATGGGGGAATCTTGGTAGCATCTAACGTCGCTCCCGACCTATTTGTGACACTGATAAAAAAGTGGAATGAGGGGGACCTATCTGGTTTTAAGGCTGCCTGGAAAGTTGTTTTTCCTCTTGTTTCTGCGCTGGCTTTAGAGAGTAATCCTGCTCCCATAAAGTATGCTATGGCACTTGTTCATGGAGTTTCCATAGAATCCCGCTTACCCTTTGCCCCCTTAAACTTTCTAACTCAGGAAAAGATTGAAGATGCCTTGAAAGATCTCAATCTTTGGACGCCCCTGGTTTCTGTGGGGGAGCGATGACATCCGCAAAAAAAATTGTTGCCCAGAATAAAAGAGCACGATTTGATTACTTTATTGAAGAAAACATAGAAGCTGGCATCGTTCTCATGGGAAGCGAAGTAAAATCTTTGCGTCAAGGGAAAGGCAGTATTGCAGAATCCTACGCGTCTGATGAAGGGGATGAACTCTTTCTCATTAATTCTTTCATTCCTGAATATAATGAAGCAAGTCGTTTTAACCATGAGCCGAAACGTCACCGTAAGCTGTTGCTTCGACGTCGTGAACTCAATCGCCTTTTAGTCGCCATTCGCAGACAAGGTATGACTCTTGTACCCCTTTCTCTTTACTTTAATGAGCGTGGAATTGCCAAATTGGATCTAGGATTAGCTTCGGGCAAGAAAAAGGCAGACAAAAGGTCAACTGAAAAGGAACGGGATTGGCAGCGTGAGAAGGGGCGTCTATTGCGAGCTAAAGGGTAGGGGGGCAGAAGAGCAGAGAAAAGAAGAGAAGAGAAGAGAAGAAAAACGCGTCATCCGGGACTTAGAAACGCAAAGCGAGTTCCGAGGAGTAATGTTTCTTAGTATCCGGGCCCAGCGCGGTATTTAATCAAAGTATTTCCTAAGTCATGGATATTAAAAAACTCTAACGCTCACAAGTGTTCGCGGAGGGTTTTAAATTCCAGGATGACACATTCTTTTAATAATTTCGTTATTTTTCTGCTATTCTGTTTTTCTGATCAAAGAAAAATTAATTTTTTATGTACTCAAACTTCCTGCTACCCTTGCGTTTCGCTTTTAAAGCAACGCACTTATCGCGTCTAATCCTGCTTGCGCACAGACGCCATCGAGTTCAGGGGTAGCCCCGCTGATCCCAATGGATCCAATGTGTTGTCCATCTTTTGTGATGATGGGAAGTCCACCTTCAAGTAGCACGATCCCCGGCACGCCAAGATAGGGCCCATTGGGCAGGCCTTCATTTCGTTTGGCTAAATCTTTGGTTGAAATAGGGATACTGGCAGAGGTAAGGGCTTTAAGTTGGGCCATCCTCACACTAACGAAATTATTACCATCCATCCTTCGATAATACTTTAAGTTGCCATGAGCATCCATAATGGCAATGACAATTTTTATGTCTTTTTCAATCGCTTTTTTTTCAACGGCCTCTGCCATTCTTTTTGCCATATCTAAGGATAGAGCTTTTACAGTAAGCGTCATGTATATGTAATCTCCCTTTGGTGTAGGGGTAATGGTACAGTTCACGATGCGTAACGGTCAAATAGATTTGAACAAGCCCCTAATTTGTTTTATTAAAATTAGGGCAATTCAGAGAAAGACAGTTCTTATATTCTATCCAAAGAGCTTTTACTATAGGAGATTATGAGCAACATCGCTTTTATTCAGTGAATGAACCACTGTTGTATACGAATACGTGAGACAAGAAAGAATCATTATAAATTTCAAATATCTCATAACCTTGAGTCCTATATGACTGAGAGTTTTGCATATTGTCATAATAACATTAATTATCTGTGAATTTTATATTATTTAAATATTTCTGTTTAGGTGGTATCATTAAAGTGCTTTTAAAGTTTGGAAGGAACGTCCTCTGTTTCATAAAAGTCGCGCTTTTCGTTTCATTTTAACTTTTCTTTAAAGAAGTATTTGACATTTGTTAAAGACTCAGTCTTTAAGATGGCAATGTTAGGAGAGTATTTAAGAGTATGGACGTAACGTCATTTAAAAAATTGGGATTGAACGCTAAAACCCTACAAGCGATAGCTGATGTCGGGTATGAGACTCCAACTCCAATCCAGTCGAAAGCAATTCCACTCCTTCTAGAAGGACGCGATGTGATTGCTTTAGCACAAACAGGGTCAGGAAAAACGGCATCCTTTATTTTGCCTCTTCTGGATATGTTAACACGAGGACGTGCGAAAGCGCGGATGCCCCGGTCTTTGATTGTTGAGCCTACCCGTGAGCTCGCAGCGCAAGTCGCAGATGATTTTGCGATCTATGGGAAACATCACAATTTTACCGTGGCCCTTTTAATTGGTGGCGAATCTTTCATTGATCAAGAGAAAAAGCTTACCAAAGGTGTAGATGTTCTGATTGCAACGCCAGGGCGACTTTTGGATTTGTATGACCGAGGAAAAATTCTTTTGAATGATGTTAAGATATTCGTCATAGATGAGGCCGATCGTATGTTGGATATGGGCTTCATTCCCGATATTGAGCGTGCGGCTTCTCTTCTACCAAACCATCAAACCGCTCTTTTTTCAGCGACCATGCCACCTCCCATACGGACCTTGACAGAAAGGTTTCTAAAAGAACCTGAAGTCATTACCATTTCTCAGCCTACAAACGCAGCTGTTAGCATTGAACAGTATATTGTGCGGGCTTTAGAAAAAGATAAGCGAGAGGCCTTAAGGGCGCTCTTAAAGCGTCAAGAGCTTCATCAAGCCATCATCTTTTGTAACCGTAAGAGAGAAGTCGATGTCGTTTTTAATTCGATGCGCAAGCATGGATTTAAAGCAGGCGCTCTTCACGGGGATTTCAGTCAAGCTGCTCGAAATGAAACGCTGAAAGCTTTTAAAGAAGGCACCATCGATTTTCTGATCGCGAGTGATGTAGCCGCGCGCGGGCTGGATGTAGAAGACTTGCAATGTGTTATTAATTTTCATGTTCCAACAAAGCCAGAAGATTACATTCATCGCATTGGTCGGACCGGGCGAGCAGGAAAAGAAGGCAAAGCTTTTACGCTTGTTTCTCCGCACGAGGAAAAGCATTTAGCCTTGATTTTCAAAACGTTGAACAAAACGATTGAGGAATATACTTTAGAGCCCGAACTAAAGAAGGCTAAAGAACCGAAGAAATCTCAGGCTCCAGAGAAAAAGCAAACTATTCAAAAAAAGCACACCCCTCCGAAAGAGGCTCCGCCAGCTCCTAAGGCTGAGCTCGGATTTGGGGAACACGTTCCCGCCTTCATGAACCCAAAGGCTAGGGGAGAATAGGGGGGCTATTCTCTCTAAACAGAAGAAATGACCGCCTGTTATCTTTTTTCTACAGAATTGAACGAGGCATACCTTCGTTATACCCCCAATTCATTCCCGCGAAAGCGCACGGGTGTCCAGGAAAAGTGGGGGCTGCTTTTGAAAAGAAAAGGAATTGCTTGCATCAAAGAAGAATCAGGAACTTATAAACTTAAAGAGTAGAACTTTTCAAATTCTCTTAAAAGATCTGGATTGCTTCGGCCACGCTGTGGCCTCGCAAAGACGGGCTGGGCGTAGCAAGCATGTACCACACGTTCGTCATTGCTGACAATTACCCCCTTTTTTCGTCATTGACGTTCTCCCTA
>DATKTE010000325.1:0-7638 GCA_035531295.1 Alphaproteobacteria bacterium | reverse complement strand
GACAAGGTGTGAAGCGGCCATACACGAACACTTTCCCTATCAATATGGTACCTGTGAGTAAGCAGAAAGGCAGAAAGGCAGAAAGGCAGAAAGGCAGAAAGGCAAACATGAGTCAATATGTAAAGAAAGTTGAAGAGCTGCTTGTGTTCGAAAGAGCCTATAAAATCTCTTTAGATATTCATAAGGTAAGCCTTCTATTGCCTAAGATTGAACAATATGCGCTGGCAGATCAAATTCGAAGGGCAAGTAAGTCTATTTGCGCCAACTTAGCAGAAGGTTTCACAAAACAGGTTGGATCTAAAAAGGAATTTCGTAATTATATCCTCATTAGTATGGGCTCCAGTGATGAAATGCGAATTTGGATTAAATATTGTAAAGATTTAGCGTATTTTACAGAGGAACAAGCCACGACTTTCATAGAAAACTATCAAGAAATTTCAAAAATGTTAAAAAGTCTTTACAATTCTGTCTCCCAGCAAATTTGAATTTGTAGCATCCACTTTTCTGTTCTTCTGTTTTTCTGCTTCTCTGCTTCTCTGCTTTTCTGCTTTTCTGCTTTTCTGCTTTTCTGCCTTTCTGCCTTTCTGTTCTTCTGCTTTTCTGTTCTTCTGCTTTTCTGCCTTTCTGCCTTTCTGTTCTTCTGCTTTTCTGTTCTTCTGTTCTTCTGTTCTTCTGTTCTTCTGCTTTTCTGTTCTTCTGTTCTTCTGCTTTTCTGTTCTTCTGCTTTTCTGCCTTTCTGCCTTTCTGTTCTTCTGCCTTTCTGCCTTTCTGTTCCTCTGCCTCTCTGTTCAGCTGCTTTGAGAAAGGATTTGCCATGAAAAAACTGATCAATCAATTATTAGGCTTTAGGGAAACAAAAGCCAGCGCAACGGCTCCTCTTTTTGTCACTTCTGGCACCCGTCACCCTCTGTGGACGCCGCGTCAGTATGACACCCTGGCGGAGGAAGGATATCAAAAAAACATTGTTGTTTATCGCTGCGTCTCCTTGATTGCGCGGGGGGTGGCGAGTGTTCCTTGGAATTTGTACAAAGGAGAGGTGCGCCTTGACATTCATCCCCTTCTTTCGCTTCTGCAAAATCCCAATCCTCAACAAGGCCTCTCCCGCTTTATGGAGGCCCTCACGGCGTATCTTCTCTTGGCAGGAAATGCTTATGTGGAAGCTGTCATTGCGAAAGATGAACCTTTAGAACTTTATCTCTTAAGGCCCGATCGCGTGAAAATTATTCCAGGAACGTCAGGCGTACCTGAGGCTTTTGAATACTCACTGAACGGACATGCGGTGCGTATAGCTGTGGATCCTCTTAATGGGCAGTCTCGAGTTTTACATATCAAGACCTTTAATCCCCTAAATGATTGGTATGGGATGAGCCCAATTGAGGCTGCAGCTCACGCGATCGATCAACACAATGCGGTGGCAAGTCATAATCTTTCACTCCTGCAAAATGGCGGCAGACCTTCAGGTGCTCTCCAATACCGTCCAGGGCACGATGGAGAGCTTCTGTCAGAAAAGCAACGACAAGATTTGCGCCAAGATCTACTCTCGGCCGTTGAAGGTGCTAGCAATTCCGGCCGCATCCTAATTTTGGAAGGAGACTTTCAATGGAAAGAAATGGGACTTTCTCCAAAAGATCTAGATTTCATCGAAGGGAAATACCTCTCAGCGCGTGAAATTGCTCAAGTCTATGGGGTTCCCCCGATGTTGGTAGGGGTTCCAGGGGACGCGACCTTTTCAAACTATAAGGAAGCCCGCTACCATCTGTGGGAAGATACCATTCTTCCCCATCTAGAGATGGTAAAAGGCGAGCTGAATAAATGGTTGTCTCCCCTCTTCGGGGACGGGCTTACTCTTGACTATGATACGGATTCAATCCCTGCGCTTGCGCCGAAACGGGAAGTATTATGGGGGAAAATTGAAAAAGCATCGTTTTTAACACTTAACGAAAAACGGGCCCTCATAGGCTATCAACCGATCCCCGATGGAGATCGGTTGGGATAACCTTTGGTTTTTGACTACCAGCCAAAAATACCAACGACGTTTGGACAACAAACCATCTTACCGCATGGAGCGTCACATGTTCTTACACATGTAGGTGTGCAACATGTTGGTTTACAAGTTGTTGTAGGGATGCTGCAAGTATTGCAACAAGTATTGCATCCACCGCCTACACCACCATGACCACCAAGGTAGTAATCTACATTTTGAACGAACTCTGCAGCATTTACAGATGCTCCGGACAATACTGTAGCTAATACGGCTAAAGTTGCTAGTTTTTTCATCGTTTTCTCCTTTATGTTAAAACGTTGTTCGTGTTGTTATTCTTCTTATTGTTATTTCATGTTAGTCAGAAAAATATAATATTTTATTAATATCGATAAATTTTTTGTGATTAATACTTTTATTATATAAAAACAATAAGCTAATGGTTATTAGATAAAATTTTATGCTTTTTTACGGGGGGAAAAGGGGAAATGAGAGGAAGAAATGAATAACTACAGAGGCAAGAAAAAGATGGGAACACTATCGATAGGTCCCCCTCACCCGCCACTTCGTGGCGACCTCTCCCACAAGGGGAGAAGTCATCCATAGCAATGAGAGGCAATCATAGAAATGAAAGGTAATGAAGACAATATGTGAAGAACCCACCTCTCCCCTTGTGGGAGAGGTCGCCACGAAGTGGCGGGTGAGGGGCTTTTTGCTTAAGGTTTTTCTGCAGCTGTGGGGCATACCCAGTAAACCGACGGCAACTCCCTCACTTCTTTAGATGCAGTTATTTTCTTTGGAGGTCGATTTGATTCGCAAATAAAGGAAGTGCTTTCAGAAAAAGAATAAATAGTCCCTGGCTCAGAAGTAAACAAACTTGTTTTAAAAGATTCTTTTAAAGGCGCCTCCACGGGAGCCGTTTGACAGGCGTGATAATCGAAATCTTTCCCTTGAATATGAGTAGGTGGTTTTAGTTTGTTCAACATCTCGTTCGGCGAAGCACAGAGAAAAAGAGTCCCTTCCGGAAGAGTGTAAATGGTCTCAGTGGCTCCTATAAAAGCACTTACTCTCTGAGCGCAAGTGTTGCAAGATTCACAAGGCTCAGTATTATTGCAGGGGGCCCCACAAGTACCATTAACACATGGACAATATCCTGACGGACAAGTCTGAGAGCTTATACCCGCACTTTTCACCTCTCCAGAAGCGAATAAAACAAAAGTAATAAGCCCAACCGACATTAACCTAATTATCTTTTTCATTTTTGTATCCTTAGCAAAGGCCCTGTTATGCAGAACACTATAAAACATAATGCTCAACCACATCAACCTCCAAATAAGGGGCTTATCGCAGGATATGCCAGTTATTTTGATATCGTTGATCAAACACGAGATCGAATTATCAAAGGCGCCTTCACGAAAACCTTACGTGCATGGCGATTGGCTGGGAAAATGCCAAAGATGTTGTGGCAACATGATCCCAAACAACCCATTGGTGTATGGACGCATCTGCACGAAGATAACCAAGGCCTGTATGCGGAAGGGCGCCTTACCCTTGGTGTTGCCAAAGCTGATGAGGCTTTTCTTTTATTGAAAGAAGGGGCCTTAGAAGGTCTTTCTATCGGTTTTCATATCATTAAAGCCCAGCAGGATAGAGAACGCAAAGCGAGGATTCTTTTGGATATTGATTTGGTTGAAATTTCCCTTGTCACCTTTGGCGCAAATGCCAAGGCCACCGTTTCAGTTGTTGGTGGTTAATTGGTACTGATTAGTTAGTAACAACTAACCCCCATGAGTGTCATCCTTGGCAAGAAATGCTTTGTTTTCCAAGGGAAAACTCTAGCATTTCTTGGCCGAGTATCTTTTGGCATGTAGAGATCCTCGGGTCAAGAAGCGCTAAGCCCTTGCAAGGCAAAGGCAAACGCTTCTAGCCCAAGGATGACACGTCTTGGGATAGGAGCGAGTAGTTACGGTGATTCATAACTAGTAATTAATAAAGTGAAATAAACTAACAGAAGAGGAAAAAATGCACGATTATGATATTCAGACAACTTTGGACGATTTGGCGCGCACGTTTGAAGAATTTAAAAAAGCCAATGAAGAGCGCCTCAGTGACCTTGAAAAGAAGGGTCATGTGGATCCGCTTGTGCAAGAAAAAATGGGGCACCTTGAAACCCATTTGGATCACGCGGAAAAACGCCTTAAACAGATGGAAGCTTTTTCGAGCCGACCTCAACTTGAGGTGGGCGTTGAGCCCTCTTGTAACCACACCCATGCCTTCATGGATTATATTCGTAAAGGTCTTGAGTCTCCCTTACATGTTTTTGAGCAAAAAAGCCTTGCGACAACGACTGATCAAGATGGTGGTTATTTGGTCCCTTCTGGTGTTTACGATCGTTTGTATACAACGCTTCACACAGCGTCTGTCATGCGAGGGATCGCTAATGTTCGCGAAATTTCTAGCTCTGCTCTGGAAATGCTCATAGACAAAGATGCTGCAGATGTGGGTTGGGTCGCCGAAACAGAAAAGCGCAAGGAAACCAAAACGCCTGAACTTGCCAAAATGCGCATTCCCGTTCATGAAATGTATGCCCGCCCTCGAGCGACCCAAAAGCTTCTTGATGATGCAAGTCTTAATGTGGAAGATTGGCTTTCCCAAAAAATTGCCCAAAAAATGGCATCTATGGAAAATGAAGCATTCATTTTAGGTGATGGTGATAACAAGCCAAAAGGCATTCTTGATTATGAAACGGCCAGTAAAGAAGATTGGGACTGGGGTAAGCTGGAAGAAGTCAAAACAGGCATTGATGGTAGTTTTGACGAAGGGAAGTCTGTTGACAACCTCCTTGATATTTTCCATGCGTTAAAGCCCCCTTATCTTCCAGGGGCGTGTTGGTTGATGTCTCGTATGACGCAAGGGACTTTGCGTACACTTAAAGATCCCGACAATCATCAATATCTCTGGCAACCTCCCTTGGTTGGAATGCCTACTCCTACGCTTCTGGGCTTCCCCTTGGTTGTTTGTGATGATATTCCCAATCTTGTCCCAGACACGCCCTCTAAATCCATCATTTTTGGCAACTTTAAAGAAGGGTATCAGATCGTTGATCGTACTGGAATTCGTGTTTTAAGGGATCCTTACAGCGCCAAACCTTATGTCGAATTTTACACAACCCGGCGTGTCGGTGGGGACGTTCTGAATTTTGAAGCCTTGAAGGTATTGAACTTTGCAGCCTGAACCAAGCTTAACTCAATTTTAAGAATTTCAAATTATACAATGAAATTTCAGAAAGGAGTCAAATAATCATGATCAAATTACAACTTTTCCTCGTTTTAGCCTTGATGATAGGGGGAATCGCAGAAGCAAAAACAGAACAAGGATGTAGCGCCAAATGTCCAACATGTCCATCAATACCAAAAAATGGGCAATCATTCCTGGACACCTGCATAAACTGCGAGTTCGATAAAATAAAAAATACCTTAACCTGTATTTGTTCATCAGGTTATGGCTGCTATTGTAATAATACTTCTGATTATTATAATCAATGTTGTACTATATATAGTCAAGGTAACGTTTGTTTTATGAAAACATCACTTGATTTATCATTATGTAAGAGTCCTTATAATATTGAAAATAATACTGGTAACTTAGTCTGCACTCGAAAATAAGCTTCCTCGTAATTGATAAAGACTATCTAAAATCTCACCCCGTTCAAAAGAACGGGGTGATTATTATAAACCAACGGCTTATTCATTATGGGAAGTTGGGGTCAAAATAATTTGGATAGAGTTGATATTGTTTTTCATAGGCATCACTTCTGGGTCCCTTACGATCATGAACTGAAGAAATGCCAGCAAATGTTGCGGAGGTAAGGATCCCTAATGTGAGAACTGTTAACAGCAGTTTTTTCATATCAAACTCCAATAATTAACAAATAAAATATAAATACTAATTCTATTTTTATTATGCAGCTTAATTAATAAAGAATGAGTTAATTTTGGGAGAAAATCATGCAATTATTTCTTAAAACACCACCCGCCCAAGAACCTCTTACATTAGAGGAGGTCAAAGCTTACTTAAGACTGCCCTCAGACCAGGAAGATGATTACTTACGGTCCCTGATAGTTTCTGCAAGAGCTTACGTAGAAAATGCAACGGGACGAGCGCTCATTGAGCAAAAATGGCTCATGCAATTAAGGCCGCCTTATCCCTGCAACACCCCCCTTATTAAGGCGTGGGGAAAAAATCTTGAGATTAAGCTTCCCTATCCTCCTCTTTGGAGCGTTGAGTCCGTCAAATCGCAAGGAAAACCGGCGGACTATAGGACGGAAGACAATAAAGTCTTGCTTCCTCCTTTCCTCTGGGACAAGGAAATTTCCATCACCTATTGGGCGGGATATGGAAAAACAGCAGGATCGCTTCCACCAGACTTGAAAATGGCCGTTTTGATGGCGGTGCGGTGTTTCTATGACCAACAACCAATGGATTTAGCTCTTTTAAAGCCTTTTAAGGTTTATCGGCTTGTTTAACCCCTCACCCGCCGCTTCGCGGCGACCTCTCCCACAAGGGGCTTTGTTGAATAAATAGGAGGTTACGAACACAAGAACATAAGATAAACTCAGTTTTGCAAAAAATAAGAGGCTTCTTATGTCTGATAAAAAATATCGTGTTCGTAACTGGAAAGAGTATAACAAAAGTTTAGTTCAAAGGGGAAGTATAACCTTATGGGTGAGCGAGGAAATTCTCGAGGAATGGCGTTCCCCTGTTAAAACGGGTAAACGAGGGCGACCCAAAGAATATCCAGATGCCGTTATATTATGCGCCTTGCACTTAAAATCTATCTATCATCTTCCCTTTCGGGCTACGGAAGGTTTTTTGGGAAGTATTATAAAATTATTCGGATTAGACCTGGGGATTCCTGATTACACAACACTTTCTATACGTCAAAAGAAACTAGAAGTTCCTTTGTCTCAACAGCCCCGTCAAGGAGAAAGCCTACATCTTCTTATTGATTCTACAGGATTAAAAGTATTTGGAGAAGGAGAGTGGAAAGTCCGTCAACATGGGTACGTCAAGAAACGCCTATGGCGCAAGCTTCATTTGGCTATTAACAGTCAAACGCAAATGATAGAAGCCTGTGAGCTCACAGAGTTAGGGGTACAAGATTGTGAAGGGTTTGGCCTTCTTTTGGACGCAATAGAAGATCCTATTGAGGAGGTGATAGGGGATGGAGCTTATGATCGATTTCGTTGCTATGAAGAGATAGAAAAACGTAAAGCAAAGGGGATTTTTCCACCCCAACATAATGCTGTGACTTCTCAAGAAAGATCAGCGAATAAGAAGAAAGCATCTCCAGGAGCTGTTGCCAAGCGAGATGAAGCCATTAGGAACATTCGTTCTTTAGGAAGAACCGAATGGAAACAGCTTATAGGGTATCATCGACGAAGTTTGGCAGAGACGGGCATGTTTCGTGTAAAAACAGTATTGGGAAGGCAGTTAAGTTGCCGCTCCGTAGAGAATCAAGCCATTGAAATTAGAGTTTGGTGCAGTATTATTAATAAAATAACGCTCCTAGGAATGCCAAAGACCGTTCCGGTTTAACAGTAACATCCCTCTTTAAACTCTCTCTCAACCCAACACGGAATTATTCAACAAAGCCC
>DATKTE010000324.1:0-2614 GCA_035531295.1 Alphaproteobacteria bacterium | reverse complement strand
CACCTTGTACAGGTTGAAATCACATCTGAAGATCCAGCATACCCAATCGAATCGGCACTAACATTTGCAGATAGCTCGGGCTGGAGAGCAGCACAACCGGGGGTGCAGACCATACGTATTCTTTTTGATGAGCCACAGGAGATTCAACGTATCCGTCTGCAGTTTGATGAAAACACACAGGGTCGTACGCAAGAGTTTGTGCTTTGCTGGTCGACGGACGGTGGAAAGTCATACCGGGAAATTTTACGCCAACAGTACACCTTCAGCCCACCTGAGACTGTCTGTGAAATTGAAGATTATGCAGTTGACCTCCATGGGGTAACAGTGCTTGAGTTAAGGATTGCACCGGATATAAATAAAGGCAATATTCTCGCCTCACTATCCAAGCTTCAACTTGCCTAGCCTGTAACAGTTTAGCATTTCATGAACTGCTATGATATTGGAACAATAAGTAACATAAAAATGAACAGAGTGCATAGACTATTTGCAACTATATATCTCGGTTTTTCTAACTGTGGAAGAAGGTTTTTTATTAAGACATAATATTTACACTTCAGAGAATCTATATTCTGCGTTGACAGGAGGATATACTATGGCAGAGCGCAGTCCTTTACTTCCTCTGGCACAGAAGTATTTCGAACATGACATTGTCGGGGCCACTCACAGTCTCGAAATGATGGAGGAAAATGATGCCATTGAGGTGCTCAAGGCTTTACCCGTACCTCTCATCGTACGTGCCATAAAGCATTTGCAGGTGAGCTATGCTGCAAGTTTGCTAACAAATGCTGATCCCGAGCTTTTCAAGTCAATAGTATCCTCACTTGAACCGCAGTTTGCCACAACAATTTTTATGCATCTTCCTGAAAATGCTCGCGAACATTTAATTCAACACATCCCTGAAAAGCTAAAATCACAGTTTCGTGAGGTTCTTACCTATCCTGAAGATAGCATCGGCCGGATCATGTCTACTGACTTTCTATATTTCAACAAGAATATACAAGTGGGCAAAGCAATTGAGAAAATACGTGTATTAACAAAAAAAAGATACCCTTCATCCTACGCATATGTCATCGATGATGAAGAACATCTTGTGGGGGTAATAAACATGCGAGACCTAATGCTCGCATCACCAAAAGAATCTCTTGAGTCTGTTATGCGCAAAGATGTTTTCTCTCTTCATTGTTTTGTTGACAGAGAGGAAGCTGCAAACGAACTTTCCAAAAGACGCTACTTTGCTGTCCCTGTTGTGGATAGTCAGAATCATATTTTAGGGATTATTAAAGCCGAGCAATTGCTTCAGGGAATACAGGAAGAAGTGACTGAAGATCTTCAAAGAATGTTTGGCGCAGGGGGTGACGAAAGAACTTTTTCTCCTGTAAGCTTCTCACTCAAACAACGCCTTCCATGGCTTCATGTAAACCTGGCTACTGCGTTTCTTGCAGCGGCTGTGGTAGCAATGTTTGAGGGTATTATTGCAAAGATTACAATACTTGCGGTATTTCTTCCGGTAGTTGCGGGTCAGGGTGGAAATGCAGGAGCACAATCTCTCGCTGTTGTAATGCGTGGTTTAGTCATGAGAGAAATACCAAAAGATAAAGTAGGCCGACTTATTGTAAAAGAGGGGGGGATTGGAGTAATCAATGGAATGGTCATTGGTACTGTCACGGCACTTGTTGCATGGGTATGGCATGGAAATCCCTACCTTGGTCTTGTAATAGGATTGGGAATGTTAGTAAATCTGATTATAGCTGGAATATGCGGGTCCTCGATTCCTATACTGATGAAAGCAGTAGGACTGGATCCAGCTCAATGCTCAAGCATTATTTTAACAACCATGACCGATGTAATTGGCTTCTTTGCTTTCTTGGGATTTGCGGTATTATTTCAGAGCTATCTTATTTAAATCTACATTCATATCAAAACTTCAATATAGTGACTTTCTTTTATAATCAGTAGAAATCAACCTTCTAAAAGGTACGACGTTCTATGTGAGATGATATCCCGAAAAGTATCAGCCCATCAGTTCACGTTTTCATTTTAAAAAGTATCTTTTTTATTCATTTGCGTTTGAATGTCACATCCTATCAAAAGTGGCCTCACTGTTGATAGGATGAAGTAGTTCACGGTCAGGAAAAGGCATAGTTAGGTATAGATTTCTATATGAATACCACTATGCGAATGCAGCCAAATTGTTTCAGTAAATATCCAGAATATTAGGATAGCGTTGAGAATCAATCCAGAATCTATTGAACAAAAACGTGACTAAATCGTGACAGAACATATCGAAACATATCGAACTATATACAACTATATATAAACAAAAATGGCTGAAGAAGCTTGACTGCCAAGGATTTATGCGGTATTTCCAAGCACTTATGGAATCCCATGGAAAATTTTCCTAAACCTGGTGTCGCAGGTTCAATTCCTGCAGGGGGTACCATTTTACTTATTTTTCAAGTAGTTTTTGCCAGTCTTCTGGTGACTGATTGTGACTTATTCTAAGGGTTGGTATTTCTCAACCAATTGATTTTAAAGAATCATGATAGAATCGACACCAGGTTAAAAGGTCCTGGTGTTGATACCTTCTTTGGCGTAGTCATCAGCATAGGTCCTA
>DATKTE010000323.1:0-2503 GCA_035531295.1 Alphaproteobacteria bacterium | reverse complement strand
CCATCCAAAGATTGTTTAGTGTGCTGGCGCTGACTGTTGGAAGAGTTACATCCCAAACTTCACAACCAGTTGACGAGTTCAGGGAATCGAGTCTAAAAACATTCCCGTTATCTATGTCAATTCCAGCAATTGCGGAACGATTATAAGCGTCCACGTTCATCGCGGCAACGCGATTTTGAATTAATACAGCTTGTGTCATAATTTAAACCTCCTAAATTTGTTATTGTTGGTAAGTCTGATTATCAATTTGCCTTCCATGGGCTATTTATTCTTTTACCTTTACTAGACCAAGGAACTGCATATCGCACAGTCTTATCCTTTTTATCTTCGCTATTACTCTTGAGTGTAAATGCAATAGCCTTTACAGCATTTTTCCAACCATCCAAGTCATCAAAAGAATATTTCTCGGACTCGACACGCAATTCCTCTAACTTGTCGGCGGGAATAACGCCTTCAACTTCTTTCAGAGTCACATCAACCTGATATTCAAATTGCTGTTTTTCAATATCTGACTTGTATTTCTTCAATTCTTCAATTTCTGTTTCTTGCTTTGCAGAAAATTCTTTCATCTCTGCAATGACGGATGTCATTTCACCCATATGAGCAAGCATGGTATCAAAAATCAATGCATAATCAAGGTCTTCTGGAACCTTTTCAACTTCTTCTGAAATTTTCCTATATGCTTCTGTTTCTGCTATAAGAAATCCCAACATTGCCTTGACATCAAGATTGGCATCCAAAGACATTTTCTTTTCCTCGGGCTTATCTTCTTCTTCAGTTTCATCAGCCATTTCTTCCTTGGGTTCATCTTCCTCTTCTTCCTTCTTATCTGCCATTTCTAATTCTTCAGGCTTTTCTTCTTCTTCGGCAGCCATTTCCAATTCCTTTTCTTCTACTTTTTCGGCTTCCTCTATTACAACCGTTTCTTCATCCGTTTTTACGCTCATAGACGATTTCTCCTTATCTTTTTTTACCCATTTTCCATCTTCAACTTTATGGGATTTTTTAAAACTTGATATAGCAATAGCCCAACCGTTCTTTTTCTCATCTACTCCAATAGATTCGGCTTGTTTTGCTATTTGATTGGCTTGTTCAACTGTTATTGGAGGATCGATTCCTCTTAGAGCGGCATTAGCATCAGTTATGCTCTTATATGGAAAAGTTATAAGTTCTTTGTCAGAAAATTCTTTTTCATAAGCTTCTTGATACTTTTCTCTTTCTTGCGTAAAACTTAGTATCTGAGCATTTGCCCCAGGAGATGCCTCCCTAATATAGTCTCCCAAAAGACATATTCCACTATAAGCAAATTTAAGCATTTCAATCAACCCATCGCTTCTTTCCCTAGAACTATATAACTCCATCTCTACGCTAACTTTCTTGCGATTTTCTACATCTCTCTTGAAAAACTCAATAACTTTGGGGGCATACCTCTTCCAAGTCTTAGCCAATATACTGAATCCAATCCGGCCATCAGCCAAAGTTACAAACTCTGCGCTATCAGGAACAACAAACCCAGCAATAAGAGATTTATCTGGATCGTTGTGTGACCAAAAATCATTTAAAATTTCATCTACAGAATACAAAATCGGCTTATTAAAAATTGAAGGAGCGGTTTCTCTTAATGTAGATTCTGAACAAATCATATCGTGCGAATTTTTCCCAGAACTAAAGGCCAATATTTTTGCTGTAGAAAATTGTGAATCTGTATCGTCTTCTATTATATCTGCTTGTTCAATCTCAAAATTAACTCTTTTCAAAATTTTTTCCTCCTTTCAAAAGAGGAGTCAATTCTCTTTTATATTTTACCAATCTTTGAAAATTTTTACTAAAAATGGAAGACCTTTTAAAGCACCTTCCATTTCATCCGTTCTCACAAAATAAAAATATTGCTTATTTCTATGTATAAAATTCAACCCTTTGCTTAATAAATATTTGGCAACAGATTTTTTACATTCAAACCAACTACTTAAATTTTCTGCCGATGGGTTTAAAATATACATAATTCCTCCAATACAATATTACCAAGCGATCCAAGAATACAAGTCTCCCTCAGTTAAAACAAAACTACCAGATACAGCATAAACCGCATCTATGGCTGTGACCATTAACGATCCAGAGGCATTATACACATATGGATCACCCAATGGACTTCCCGCTGCACCATAAGTGCTTAGTTGCCATCCTTTAATACTTCCCAATCCAGTTGAAATTGTCACCACACTACTATTGGTATGAGTAGCGGTGACCGCGATAGACCCAGTTGTAATTACCTGTCCTTGCAAAACAGTAATTGCACTCGCCGAGGTATCAAGCTGAATCTCAGCCGCAGTCATTTCCGACTCTAGCGTAGAAATTGCACTCGCCGAGGTATCAAGCTGAATCTCAGCCGCAGTCATTTCCGACTCTAGTGTAGAAATTGCGCTTGCTGAGGTATCAAGCTGAATCTCAGCCGCAGTCATTTCCGACTCTAGCGTAGAAATTGCACTCGCCGAGGTATCAAGCT
>DATKTE010000322.1:0-2770 GCA_035531295.1 Alphaproteobacteria bacterium | reverse complement strand
GGACCTCCCTCCTCGTTGAGCTTTAGCACTGCATAGCGTAGAGTAGTGTAGTGTAGTATTTCTCAGCCACCTTAGGTAAAACCTTATGCCGGTAATACCTGTTCTACCCAATTGGCGTCTCTCGACATTTCTGGGCAGTGGCCTATGTCATTGCAGGAGCCTCACCTAACAGAGATAATAAATTAGTACACTTCATTATATGTATATTGATGCAAATTCGTCAACATTTTTGCAATAAAATTTATTTTACCCAATTTTTTAGTCGTTAGATCCGTTTTTCTCTTAATTGCTCGAGGTGGCTAAAGACTAAGCCACCGGAAACATATTCTTACTATCTTGGTACCATGTTATGCTTTGCCTTTTTCCATGTCCCTGTGTTATAATCTAAAATGAATTAATAGACGTGAGTATCGAGAGGAGGGTGTTTGAATGGCAAAACACATTCAGACCATAGTGAAAGCAAACTTAAGTGCAACTGTGAAAACCGGAGGATGTGGCAAATGTCAGACCTCTTGCCAATCTGCTTGTAAGACGTCTTGCACGGTTGGAAACCAAGTGTGTGTTAAATAAAACGCTTTGGCTAATTTGAACATAGGACTGCAGAACCCACCCGCATTCGGGTTGGGTTCTGTTCTATTTAATTGATAGGTACAGAGGAGAGGATACGATGTTAAATTTGTTTAATATTCAAGGATATCGGATTAAAAAGAATGTTCATAGTTATCGCCAAGGAGATTTATTTATTGCGCATGATGTCAATTCCGGATCGTTGCATCTGCTAGATGAGGGAACATTTGATGTAATCAAGGCTAGCGAAGATTTGCAAGAAGTGGAAAAAGAAATTACTCTGGAGGGGATCAACCTTGTCCTTAATCAAGCGGGAAAACAAACGCTTGTGGAAGAAGAATTTTTAGAGATCCTTGCGGAGCTAGATGAACTTCGTCGCGAAGGGACGCTTTTCTCCGTAGAAGGGAAAGCCTTAACCCTGAATTACCCGGAAAAACCCATCGTCAAAGCGATTTGCCTTCATGTAGCCCATGATTGTAATTTGCGCTGCAAATATTGTTTTGCTGGGACTGGAGCCTTTGGTGGGAGCAGGACACTGATGAATTTTGAAACGGGCAAAAAGGGGATTGACTTTGTCTTAGAGTCATCCGGACATCGAAGCCATTGCGAAGTTGATTTCTTCGGAGGGGAACCGCTCCTAAACTTTAGGATGGTTAAGAATTTGGTTGCCTACGGAAGAAAAGCTGCAGCAGACCAAAATAAAACGATAAAATTTACCCTGACCACCAACGGCGTATTATTGGATGAAATAGTTCAAACATTTCTCGAGCAAGAGGAGATCAGTGTGGTCTTGAGCTTAGATGGTCGCCCAGAAGTCCATGACCGTATGCGGCCTTATGCTGATGGCCGAGGAAGTTACTCTAAAGTGACCCCTCTAATTAAACAGTTTGCAACGAAACGGCCGGATAGTTCACCCTTTGCACTAGGAACTTATTACTACGTTCGTGGGACGTTTACGCATTTTAATTTAGATTTTGATCGGGATGTTTTGCATATGGCAGATTTAGGTATCAATCAAATTTCTGTGGAACCAGTTGTCGCAGGTCCGAACGATGCGTATGCCTTTCAAGAAGGAGATCTCGATAAAATACGTGAAGCGTATGATCGCCTCGGTGAAGAACTCATTGCTCGTCGTGCGCAAGATAAGAATTTTAATTTCTTTCATTTCAACGTCGCATTAGATCAGGGACCCTGCTTGATCAAACGTCTTTCTGGATGCGGCGCTGGTCATGAGTATGTGGCGATTTCTCCAGAGGGAGATCTTTATCCATGTCATCAGTTTGTCGGGCAAGATGAGTATAAAATGGGCTCACTCTATGACGAAAATCCTCATCAACTCAAGGCTGAGTTGGTTCAGGACTTTCGCTCAGCCAATGTCTATGCTAAAGCGTCCTGTCAGGAGTGCTGGGCTCGCTTTGCTTGTAGCGGAGGATGTCATGCTGCTAACGTTTCCTTCACCCAAAAATTGACCGAGGTTTATTCATTGGGGTGTGAGCTTCAGAAAAAACGTCTGGAAGTGGCATTCTATGTTAAAATTAAGGAGATTCAACAAAATATATTGTCTGTTCCAGCGCAAGATGTCCGTTGTTAAGAATTTGAAGATAATAAGTTGGATGGTTTGAGAAGACATGTTACAATAATATTTGGAATTATATGGCCAAGGGGGCAATTTAATTGAATAAAAAAACACAACGTATTTTTGCAGGAATTCTTGCTGTTCTAGTTAGTATCGCAATGGTTGGGTCGGGACTTCTTGTGTTTTTCTTAAGCGGGGACGAACCACGGACAGGCACGGGTGCTTCAACGCAGACTGCCAATGCTACAGCAGAATACCAGGCCCAAAAGTTGCGCATAGATGCGATGGTTCAGCAGGCTAAGGTAGACCCTGAAAATGTGCCATTGCAAACAGCCTTGGGAAATGAATATTATAACGCAGGGGTTGCTGCCCAAACGGTTGCACCCGCTGAGACTCAGGAGAACTTTAGTAAAGCTGTCGAGGCTTACCAAATTGTCTTGAAAACAAATAAGGATCCGAATGTCATGGTGGATATGGCGACATCCGCTTTTTATAGCCAGAACTTTGACTTAGCAGACAAAAGCTTTAAAGAGGCCTTAGTTATTAAGCCGGATTTCAGTAATGCCTTGGTTAACTATGGTATTTTCCTTTCTCAAGCAAAGCAAGATTGGGCTGGAGCCCTTAAGC
>DATKTE010000321.1:0-2307 GCA_035531295.1 Alphaproteobacteria bacterium | reverse complement strand
ACTCCTCCCGTATCTTCTTTTCATCGCGATACCAATCTTTAATATCATCAACTGAAGGAACTATCACTTTATTGTAGTTATGGAGCAGTAGGTTGAAAATCTTGTCCAGCCGCTCTTTCTCTGAAGGTGGTTCTACCCAGATTTCCCAATCTTTATCCGAGAAAAACATATTAATAGTAGGGATGTAATTAACTATGGGGATACCATTAGTGTTATATCTTTTAATATGCTCACGGTATGCTTCAAAATATCCGTACATCCCTTTAGGTCTTGCCCTGCCACCATCTCTGAGCCTTTGCAGGGCTTCGTCAGTTTTGACAACTTTCCACATTTTACTGTCCTTTCATTCTTAAACTGCTTCTCAGGTGTCCGTTGCCGTCACGAACTGAATCCTCAGCGGTAAACCTCCGCGACCTGAGATCCTCCATTTGCCTGGCTTCCTCTTCCAGTTCTTGACAAGCCTCGTCGAGAAAATCAGATGTGAAATCTTCAAACCATCTGTACACATCGTTTGCGTTCGCCGGATCTTCTTTCATCCATTGAACAGCGAGTGCCTTGATTTGTTCTGTGTAATCCATCTTCTACTCCACGTTATTTGTTTTAGAGAGCGACCTCGCTTGAACTTTCCTGTCCAAACAACCTGGTTAACAGGTAACGAAGTCGCTCTCACAGAATTAGACGAAACAACCCTCACCAAACGAGTCAGCAAACACGTAGATATGATGAGGGTTGTTCGTCAAACCAAACAAAAGATTAAAATGAATATGAATTTGCTGACTCATGATGGGTGAAATATATAAAATTCTAATCCCGTTGTCAAGCATTATTTTGCTATTTAATTTATCAATGTCCTATTATTTTACTATGTTGTGTAATTATAATGTGTAGGAATGGAAACTAAATATTATTATGTAAACTAAAACCATTTTATTAACGTCAATAAAATGGTTAGGGGTGATCACAATATGTGACCACCTATCAATTCCTCGCATTCACTCTTGGTTCTAACAATCGGCGGAACCAGTCCATGTTAATACCCGGACAAAGCGGCTTCTTCTTGTCAAGTTCACCGTGTCCGTACACTTTCAAATCGGGGAATTGTTGACAGATTGAAACGGCTTGTCTAATCTGCGCTGCACTTATATCTCCGAAAGTCTCGCCGATGAAGCATATCCCGATGCTGTAGCGGTTGTGTCCCTTACAATGGATACCAGCTATCGACCAGGGACGAGGACACTCAAGCGCACCGTCCTTATTCAGGACGATAATACCTTCTATGGCGTGTTTCGGGATGATACGTCCGTTCAGAATAACGTAGTGATAGCCGCAACCTTCCCATCCACGTTCTCTGTGCCATTCGTCGATAACGGCAGAGTCACCCCACTTGGAAGCGGAGTGGTGCAGGATTATTTTGGTTAGTTTTCGCAATGGATAAAAAGTTTGTTAATTTCTCTTAGTTTCATTTTTCTCTTGCTTTTCGGTTTAAACTTTACTATCTTTGAATTGTAGTGGCTGAGACACTAATTTAGATACTTTCGATATGAGCATAAGCTCAAACATTTTCCCCGTTGCATGGTGTCTCAGCCCTGTTGTAACGGGGTTTTGTTTTTTAGGCAACACTTGAGTTAACAGCTCTTGGATCGGGTAAATGCCTTAACGGCAGGAAAGAGTTTTTCTTTAGGGGTTTCTTTTTCTTTTCTTTCTTTGTTTCTTCCAATACTTGTTTCTTTCAGTTCTTTTCTTTTTCGGAATCATGTACTCAGGGGATCAACTGTTAAGGATTACTAAAGAGTTCATTCCCCGTTCAGTTTCTTAGTTCTTTCCTTTAGTTCTTCCTTAGTCGGTTTAGGTTTACCTTGTAACCATAGGCGAGCACCAAACGTCAGGTCGTCCAGAGTTGTTCCGAATCTGTTGTTAATAGCTTTGCCGTGCTGTAACCCTAACCTCTGGTTGAAGAACGTACCGACAACAGCCATGAGTACCCAGCCCCAGATAACTGTCTGCTCTCGTGAGGCAAACAAGTTCCATATCATGAGCAGGGCAGGAACACCGGCTGCTATTAAAATTCCAACTATCTGATCAGGCATTATTTACTCCTTTTCTTTATCTTTCTGCACTTCTTGCAACGGAACTCGAATACAGTGTAGTTCATTGCAAGTCCAGCACTTCTTGCTTCAGCCGTTCTCTGGCTATATTGCAGTAGTCTTCAGATATTTCCATGCCGATAAAGCGTCTATTTAGCTTCTTAGCTACAGCACAAATTGTACCACTACCGCACATTGGATCAAGTACAATATCGCCAGTGTT
>DATKTE010000320.1:0-2243 GCA_035531295.1 Alphaproteobacteria bacterium | reverse complement strand
ATTCAAGTTTATCAAATGTTCCATATAGCTATGAAGCGTATTGTTTATACGGCTTATATTTTTGGCACTACTGTGTTTCTTGAAAAATTTGACTTGAAAGAGTTATGTGAGCTGATAGAAAAGGAAAAGTGTACTGATCTTGGAATGGCACCTGTTATGTGGAAAGCTTTTATGGATTATCCGGATCTTAATAAATATGATTTGCGCAGCTTAAAATACGCAAGTTATTCAACCTCACCAATGCCAAGGGCGCTTATCAAAAGACTTTTAGAAAAATTTCCAAATATTACCTTTTTTTCGACCTACGGCCTTACAGAAGCTGGCTCTTCTCTGACTATATTGCCTGCGAGTGACTATGTGTTGGATGGCCCTGATTGGAAGCTTAGAAGATTGCAGTCATTGGGCCGTCCAATGATGGGCGTAGATGTGAGAATTGTAGATGAGAAAGGCGAAGATTGTCCTCCAGGAAACCCTGGTGAAATCATCGGGCGAGGAGAAAACATTATGAAGGGATATTGGAAATTGACAGAGGAAACTCAAAAAACCATAAAAAATGGATGGTTATATACGGGTGACGTGGGATACTGGGATGAATATGGATACATCTACCTAGCGGATAGGAAAAAGGATATGATTATTAGTGGAGGAGAAAATATCTATTCTCGAGAGGTTGAAGAAGTGATAAATGAGCTGGAAGATGTTGTGGAGGTAGCTGTTATTGGCGTTCCCGATGATATATGGGGGGAAGCTGTAAAAGCAATCATAGTTAAATCTTATGATTCGGAATTAACTGAAGCGGATGTTATAAATTACTGTGCGCAAAACATTGCAAGTTACAAAAAGCCAAAGTCAGTTGATTTTGTGAGTGAGCTCCACCGGAATGCTACTGGAAAAATAATTAAAAGGCTGTTAAGAGAAAAGTATTGGAAAGGTAAGGAAAGAAAAGTTTAATTTGAAAGGATCTTGGAGCACATGGCTTCATATATTTATGTAGATTAAATATGTATAATAAATATACACTTATTATAACAATCTACTGCTTTTTGATTTGTTGAATCAAGTCTTCTGAAGCTTGTGGGTGCAAGGAGGGCAAAAATGTTAGGTTTCGTGGGGACGGGAATGATGGGGGCTCCAATGGCCGAAAATCTTCTGAAGGCTGGCTTTGAGATTATGGTCTATGACATTCGACCTGAAGCGACGAAAAATGCCGTAGCGTTGGGTGCCAAATCGGCAAGAAATCCTTCTGACATGGCATTCTGCGACGTAGTTTTTGTTATCGTCAACACCTTTGAGCAAGTAAAAGATGTTGTCTTGGGAGAAAATGGTATCGTTCAGGGTTTTAGAGGTGAGGAGCCGTTAAGACTCGTGGTTATGTCAACGGTATCGCCTAATCTAATCAAAAATTTAGCTAATAAAATTGAAACTAAAAAGATTACTATCATCGACGCGCCTGTGAGTGGCGGGCCGGTAAAGGCTCAGGAAGGACTTTTATCGTTTATGGTTGGAGGTGAGAAAGACGTCGTAGCCTCCATAAAGCCATATCTTCAGACCATGGGTAATAATATTTTGCATATAGGTCCTTTGGGCTCAGGTCTAGCAACGAAGTTGGTAAACAACATCGTCACTCTTACCACCCTTTATGTGATTCCGGAAGCATTGAGACTTGGCCTCAAAGGTGGCCTTGATATTAGGACCATGGTGGAAGTTATGAGAGTGAGTACTGCCAATAATTGGCATTTCGACCATTGGAGTTCATATGTGGGTTTTCTGGGCATGCTGCTTGGCGATCCAAAGGCGCATGAGTCATTGAATTTAATTGCTATCAAAGATATTCAAACTGCATTAGCGTGGGCTGAGGAACTTGGATACGAAGCATGTGTCTTGAAGGCTATTCTTTCACTGATAGAGTCAGGTGTAAATTCAAATGGACTCATTACAGAGGAGTTATTCGATCAAATGATAAATGCAAACATTAGCGATAAGCAATAGTAAGCCTTTGTTTCAGTCGAATGAAATTCTTTTTTCGCATCATACCCCTTCTAAACTCATTTTTAAGAGTACTGGATCTGAGCGAGAGATTATGAGGTTCATCAAATTCATTCATTTATTTCCACACAAAACCATTTGAAGTTTAGAAATCGATAACAATCAAATTATTTGTGGATCTTCTCCAAATTAGTTGGTCAAGATTAAGGCTTAAATCTTATTTGATTAATGATTTCAGTAGGTATAGCTTTTAAAAG
>DATKTE010000319.1:0-10215 GCA_035531295.1 Alphaproteobacteria bacterium | reverse complement strand
ACTATTCTCCCTGGGGTCTTTACAGGGCATAAAGCCCCTACCCGTTGTTGTCTTCTTGTTATCTCTATTATTTTGCGAATTAGAAGCTTTTGATTTATAGATGTCAATTATACGGATCTAAAAAATTACTAACTTTCTGTTTTTATTATGGTTTAAATTTTGGGTTTTTCAATTATCGAATTCACGAAGTAACGACTGATGTAGCGCTGAAATAAAGAAATTAGCTTCATGCGAAGTTAAGCTATTGCAATATAATCCGCTTTGCAACTGCTCACGCCTCCCCACTTGCGTCATCCTCGGGTGAGTCGTCACTCCGCTTTCATCAACTGGCGAATTACGTAATGTAAAATCCCCCCATTTTTGTAATATTCGACTTCGTTCTCTGTATCAATTCGACATAAAAGAGGGATTATTTCCTCTTCACCCGAAGTGCGGCTAATTCGAGCCGACAATTTCATCTTTGGGCGCAATTCTTTTCCCTCAAGACCTTCAATATTAATCTGTTCAGAACCATCTAAATTCAATGTTAGGCGAGTGACACCCTCTGTGAAAACAAGGGGAAGAATTCCCATGCCAATCAAGTTGCTGCGATGGATACGTTCAAAACTTTCAGTAATGACAGCTTTTACGCCCAAAAGGCGGGGCCCTTTGGCGGCCCAATCGCGAGAGGATCCAGTCCCATATTCTTTCCCGGCAACAATCACCAAGGGAGTGCCCTCTTCTTGATAACGCATGGCCGCGTCATAAATCGAAAGCACATCCCCCTCAGGCATATGGCGGGTAATGCCGCCTCTAATTCCTGGAGTCATCTCATTTTGAAGGCGAATGTTGGCAAACGTTCCGCGCATCATCACTTCATGATTTCCACGCCGTGCCCCATAAGAATTAAAATTCGTTTCTTCAATGTCATGCTCTAAAAGATAAAGGCCAGCGGGACTGTCTTTTTGAATGCTTCCCGCTGGTGAAATATGGTCCGTTGTAATGCTATCTCCTAAGATCACCAGCGGACGCATGCCTTTTATATCCTTCAAAGCGGGCGGCGTATGGGGCATGTTATCAAAGTAGGGCGGATGTTTCACATAGGTACTGGATTTTGGCCAAGCATAAGTGATACCGCCTTCAATTGGCATGTCTTTCCACTCTTTATCGCCCTCAAAGACATTCGCATAGCGTTTGGTGAACATTTCAGGCGTTAAAGATGACCGAATAACCTCCTGTATTTCCTTGTTTGTAGGCCAAATGTCGCGCAGATAGACATCTTGTCCTTTATCATCCTGGCCCAAAGGATCATTGAAAAGGTCGACGAGCATCGAACCCGCCAAGGCATAGGCTACAACCAAGGGAGGAGAAGCTAAATAATTCATTTTTACCTGAGGATGAATGCGTCCTTCAAAGTTACGATTCCCAGAGAGAACGGCCGCCATGGACAAATCATGAAAATCAATGGTTTTGGCAACTGGTTCTGGAAGAGGCCCAGAATTACCAATACACGTCGTGCACCCATATCCCACCAAATCAAATCCAAGAGCATCCAAATCTTTTTGTAAGCCCGATTTTTCGTAATAATCAGTGACAACCTGGCTGCCGGGCGCCAGGGATGTTTTTACCCAAGGCTTTGATTTCAATCCTTTTTGAAGGGCATTTCTGGCCAGTAATCCTGCGCCCACCATCACAGCGGGATTGGACGTATTTGTGCAGCTTGTAATTGCGGCAATCACCACATCTCCGTGGCCTAAGGAATAGGATTCGCCTTCAACGGGCACCCGTGTAATTCTGCCATTTCCTTTTTCTTCTTGTTCAAGGGTGAGCTGAGCGGAGGCAACCGAATTTTTTAAAGGGATTTTATCTTGGGGGCGCTTTGGACCTGCAAGACTCGGTTCCACATCTTCTAGATTTAAGATCACCGTATCGGTGAATACGGGCTCTTTCCCATGCCACAAGCCTTGGGCTTTAGCGTAAGCTTCCACCAGCTTAATTCGATGAGGATCTCGATTGGTAAATTTAAGATAGGACAGTGTTTCCCCATCCACGGGGAAAATGCCACAAGTTGCGCCGTATTCTGGGGACATATTGCCAATGGTCGCACGATCCGCAATGGTGAGGTGCGCAAGGCCTGGACCATAAAATTCCACGAACTTATTTACAACGCCCTTAGAGCGCAGCATTTGGGTTACAGTGAGTACAAGATCAGTTGCGGTTGTTCCTTCCTTCAACTGACAGTCAAGGCGGAATCCGATAACATCGGGAATAACCATCGAGAACGGCTCACCCAGCATCGCTGCTTCGGCCTCAATGCCTCCCACACCCCACCCGAGAATCCCAAGCCCGTTGATCATCGTGGTATGACTATCCGTGCCAACAAGTGTATCAGGATAAGCTTCCAGTCTTCCATCTCGCATACCCGACCAAACAACTTGACCAAGGTATTCCAGATTGACTTGATGGCAAATTCCTGTTCCGGGGGGCACAACTCGAAAATTATCTAAAGCCTTTTGGCCCCATTTGAGAAAGGCGTAGCGTTCATAATTTCGTTCCACTTCGCGCATCACATTAAACTTGTAGGAATCAAGGGTGCCAAACCGATCAACAATGACAGAATGGTCAATAATGAGATCCACAGGAGCTAATGGATTTATAATACTGGGATCACCGCCCATACTTGAAATGGCGGCCCGCATGGCAGCCAAATCGACAACCGCAGGCACTCCTGTAAAATCTTGCATCAAAACCCGTGTGGGTGTGAACGCCACTTCATGTTCAGAGGTTCGTGTTTTCACCCACTCTGCCAACGCTTCAATATCTTTTGCTTTAACCGCTACATCGTCCTGGAGCCGCAGCATATTTTCAAGAAGGATTTTCAAGGAATAAGGGAGTCGTGATATATCCCCAATAAGTTTCGAGGCCTCCTCTAAGGAATAGTAAGTATAGTCTTTTCCATCAACATTAAGAGTTTTGCGCGTTTGAAGATGATAGGACACGGCCCTGCTCCTGTGGTTTTTTGCCCTGGATTGCTTCGGCTCTTTCAGAACCTCGCCAAGACGAACAGTGGAGACGTCTTTGCGAGCAGAGCGAAGCAATCCAGAAAGCTGCTTCTTTTAAACTTTACGAAGAGTTTACCAGAATTCTCACTTATCCGCATATGGATTTTTTCCCGATCTCAATGTGAGTCGAATGGGCACGCCGTCCAGGCCAAAGGCCTCTCTCATCCCATTAATAACATATCTTGCATAAGAATCAGGCAGCTCCGTTGATTTGCTGCAAAAGAGAACAAAGGTTGGAGGGCGGGTTTTAACCTGAGTCAAGTACTTGATCTTAATACGGCGTCCAGCAACGAGGGGCGGCGGATGATGAGCCACAAGCCCTAAGAGCCACTGGTTAAGCTTTGACGTCGGAACACGCCGATTCCAAATGTCGTAAATCGCCAAAACTGCATCCAACAACTTTTCTTTATTTTTACCCGTCAAGGCTGAAAGAGGAACAAGAGGAATCCCCCGTACTTGTGGGAGTACGGTGGTTAGCTTTGCATGCAGATGCTTGAGGAGCTCTACCTTATTTGGAATCAAGTCCCATTTATTCAGGGCAAGAACGAGACAACGCCCTTCTTGAATGACTTGAGATGCAATATGAAGGTCTTGTTTTTCAAAAGGTTGCGTTGAATCAATCACCAAAATCGCAACCTGGGCGTACTGGACGGCAGAAAGACTTTCTGAAGTTGCAAGCCATTCCAACTTTTCTGTGACTTTGGCCCGCTTTCGTAGCCCTGCCGTATCAACAAGGCGTATCGGTTGCCCCTTATACTCCCACTCAATAGAAATGGAATCACGAGTCACTCCTGCTTCAGGTCCCGTTAAAACACGTTCCTGCCCAACCAACTGATTGAGAAGGGTTGATTTTCCCACATTGGGGCGCCCGACAATTGCAAGCTGGAGAGGAGCGATTTCCACCTCTTCTTCATCTTCTCTGAGGGGGCCCTTATAAAAGGGAAGCAGGGCTTCGTATAACGAATCAAGGCCTAAACCATGTTCTGAGGACAGGGGAAATGGCTCACCAAATCCCAGCCCCCAAGCTTCAGCAATACCTTGAGCCCCCCTTTTCCCTTCACATTTATTCGCAAACAATAGAATGGGCTTTTTTGCTTTTCTTAAAAGATTTGCAAACGCTTCATCTAAAGGGGTCACCCCTTCCCTCCCATCGATCATGAATACAATAACATCGGCATCATGAAGGGCCTCCAAGACTTGCATTTTCATCCCCTCCATAAGAGGGTCGCTGCTTTTATCCTCAAGCCCAGCGGTATCGATAAGTTTAAGGGGCAGATCACCCAATTGCCCAAAGGCTTCCTTTCGATCACGTGTAACCCCAGGCATGTCATGGACAATAGCCATTCGTTTCCCGCACAGACGATTAAAAAGGGTCGATTTGCCTACGTTAGGCCGCCCCACAATCGCCAATTTTAGGCCATATTTTCTACAAAATGCTTCAGACAGAGTCATATGATTACCAGTGTTATATTCGAGTCAAGATAAGCGGGTTAGCAGCGAGATGCAAGGGTTTGCTAGCCCTTATTGGGTCTCAAGTGTGTGGCGCGTGATCATAATTATTGTTTCTGGATTGCTTCGTTGCTGCGCTTCTCGCAAGACGACTGGGGAGAGACTGCCTTTGCGAGGTCCCTTAGGAACCGAAACAATCCAGATTTCAAGTGCATGTATGCTTATTTTCTCTTTTATGTATTAAGAAAAACTTCCATTACCTTTTCCCTGACCCTTTGATGATTCAAGTAAACCTTATCACCTAAACGTCATCAGCTCTCCACGATCGCTCAGAACGTAGAGCGTTTCTTGGGCAACGAAGGGCGCTAATGAGAGCGAGGAATTCAGTTGACGCTCGGATAATGTATTACCGCTTGCGGGATCTAAAGCTAAGAGAGCTCCACTCGTGCTGACGAGATATAGTTTATTTCCAGCCACAAGCGGCCCTTCCCAAATGACTTTGTAAGGAGATTCAGGATCCGACTCCAGTTTTCTAACCCACACAACTTGGCCGTAATCTCTGGTTATGCACAAAAGTTCATTGTGGGAATTGATCATAAAGACATATCCACCTACAACGGCAGGGGTGCGTGTGCCTCCAATATTTCGTTCCCAAAGTCTTTCTCCTCGACGCAAGTCATAGGCTGCCATTTTTTGGTTATGCCCAATAATGATCACCTTGTTGTCATCAATAACTGGCAAAGCACGAATGTGAGAAAGTGCAGAAAGCGAATCAGGCCTTCTCGTGGAGCTCAATGTTTCTGTCCACAACTGGTGGCCATTGTCACATTTAAGGGCATAAATTTCACCTGAGGAATACGTTACAATAACGATGCCTTTAGATACCGCAGGACTTGCGGTCCCTAATAGGCCTGCATATTCTGTGATTCCAGCATGATCCCAGAGGCGTACCCCCTTTTCAGCATCCAGTACTTGCAGATGGTTATTGATGCCCAAAATAAAAAGACGCCCATCAGCATACGTGGGAGCTGCTCGAATTGGACTTTGTGTTGAATGACGCCAAAGAATCTTTCCAGTTTTAGCATCAAGAGCCAAGACCTCCGCATGGGGTGAGGTCACAAAAATCTTACCCCCTCCATAAGCAAGTCCGCCGCCTATGATGGGATCATTTCGTCCCTCTGGCGAAATATTTGTTTCCCAAAAGCTCTCACCTGAAGCTGCGTGAAAGGCAGTTACAGTACCATAGGTATCCAGCGCGTATACCTCTCCTTCACTCACTATGGGTGAAGATAAAAAGCGCCCAGCGCCATTTCCAGACCCGATGGAAACACTCCAATGAGGTTCAAGATTATCATTAAGAGAAAGGTGAGGCATAGCATGCTCCGCGCCACTTCCACACTGAGGCCAATCGCGCCCTATCTCAGAAATCGGTAGAGCTATAATTGTGGATTTTGTCTCATCATCAACTTTAACTGTAGTTTCATAGCTTACAACGGGAACACGCGTTCCTGTAATCGGTATTTTTTTAGCATCACACCCAGCAAGTGCAAGGGTAGCAAGCACCAAGCCCCAGAGTTTGTTCATGGCTTAACCTCGCCTTTTTCTTCTTTCTCCAACAAAGAGGGGGGAATATCGATTTGAGAAAGCATAAGGCTTGCCCTCAATTGTTCATTGGATGTGGTATATGGCTCTTTTAATATCTTGATAAAGCTCTCGGCGGCCTTTGCTTCATCTCCATTTTTTAAGTTGTTAAAAGCTAAAAGCTCAAGAGCAAGCGGTGCCCAAGCATTATTGGGGGATGTTAAAGACTGAAGAGAAGCCAAAGCCTCAGCGTTACTTGGAAAGCGGGACGCCATTAATATTTTTGGTAGATTCCCTAACGCGGGATCTGAGGCATTTTTTTGAGAAATTTTCATGTAAAGATCTTCTGGATTGGGAAGAAGAGCTGCTTCATAAAGCTGAGCCAATTTTCCGTACCCTCCGCCCGCCTGCGCTAAAGTTTGAAACGCTTTAAGCGCATCCTCCTTCTTTCCTTGTTTCAAAAGTTCCACTGCCCCTGAGAATGAAACATGGGCTTTAAGCTGACTTTGGTGTTTGAGGTAATTCCATAGAGTGTAACCGGCGGTTGCAATAACGATAGCTAATGCTAACCCAATGACATAGTTTCCATACTTACGCCATAGAATATAAACGCGCTCTTCACGGATATCATCTTCAAGCTCTTTAAAAAAATCTGACATATTTCAGCTCCATTTTTGCAGCGGCTCACTTCTTTCCCCTGACGTGTCATCCTAGGGCCAGAAGAGGTTGATTTTTCAAAGAAAAAACTTACCTTTTCTGGCCAAGGATGACACAGGTGTGTGTGAGTAGCTACTTATTTTCTGCTACTTACCTTAATTTAAGTCATCTCATTGGTAAAGAGGCATTGATGAAGAGGGTATTGGAAAGAAGCTAATACAGTGACCGTATTATTGTCCAATCTGCATTTAGACCCATTCACCTACCCCCTCAACCGCCGTTTTGCGGAAACCTCGCCCCTTGTGATAGATGTCCTCATGTGCAAAGCGCGTGACGGGCGGGTGTTTCTTGTACTAGTATCTATACTCATCATTAAGGAGACATAACCCATGACAGACACAACTCCACCCATCGAACAACTGACCTTACGCATGATTGCTATGCCGAGGGATACAAACCCGAGTGGCGATATCTTTGGGGGCTGGTTGGTTTCACTTATGGACTTGGCTGGTGGTACGGTTGGAATCCACAGATCGAAGGGAATAGTTGTTCTTGCAGCCATTGACAAAATGTCCTTTCATCGCCCCGTTTTTGTGGGGGATGAAGTCAGCTGTTATGCCCACATCGTCAAGTTGGGAACAACTTCTATGCAAATTAACGTCGAAGCTTGGGTTAAACGCCCCAAAAATGGTGATGTGCATAAAGTTACAGAAGGTCTATTTACTTTTGTGGCCATTGATGAAAATCGAAAACCACGACCATTACCCAAGGATATGGATTGATCATTCATCACATTCTCAAAACGATGTCATCCTTGGCAATAAATGCTTTGTTTTCCAGGCGAAAACATTTGCATTTATTAGCCGAGGAACTATTTGGAAACAGGATCCTCGGGCCAAGAAGCGCTAAGATTTTTATTGAATATCAAGCGCTTCTAACCCAAGGATGACACATCTGGGGAAAGTGGTCAGTGATTACGAAAATTTTTTAATTGTATTGACAAACCTCGGTGTGGTGTCATCCTTGGCTAGAAAAGCTTTGCTTCTCGCGAAGCGAGAGCATTAGCTTTTCTTGGCCGAGGATCTATCCATGAGTCACTTTCGATGGAGTATTTTGTTTACATACTGGCAAACAAACCCAGAGGGACACTATATATTGGTGTTACAAATAACTTAATACGACGTGTATATGAACACAAAAACGAGCTTACGGATGAGTTTACTGGGAAATACAAAATAAAGATGCTTGTTTATTTTGAAAGCTATGATTATGTCCATAACGCCCTTCAAAGGGAAAAAACTCTAAAGCACTGGAAAAGAGACTGGAAAATACGGTTAATAGAAGAGCTTAATCCTCAATGGAAAGATTTATGGAAAACTATTTGTTCATAGATAGATCCTCGGCCAAGAGCTTGCCCTTGCGAAGGCGAAGGATGACACCCTGTTGGTGGCTAATTTAGATGTGTTTACCACGGCCGGTACCCAAAGATAAGTATTGATTATTGTTTATTGAGTTGTTTCGAGAGCCCACCATCTTTTTAAAGAAGACCACCACTGCTCCCACCAAGGAGCATCTGCGACAGGGAACGAAACGTTTGGGTCTAGATACTCCACTTTAATCAACCGCTGTTCAGCTCCTGGAGCAGATGGGGTCTCATTCCTGCCAAGAAATGGAGATGGCTTTTCCACCTCCCCTGAAACACCAGTTACAACTTGGTTCGGAAGGGCATTAATATCCTCATCTCGAACCCTCGTTTCTTTTTCTCGTGCTTCTTTGCCATCGTCTTCTCTGAGCTCACTTGAACGGGCACTAATAGCAGCCTTATCCGGGTCTTCTTTGACATCGGCAGCAACGTTCTTAAAATTAGCTTGTGCCTCGTTTATAAAGGCAAGCAGAAAGAGGATTCTCCACATTTTTATGCTCGATCAAAGTTTAGTTAATTTTTATCGTTTACTATACCCCATAATACATCTTAAATTCAATAGGCTGGGGAGTGTGATCAAGGGATTCCACTTCCTCTTGTTTTAGCTCAATAAACCCATCAATCAGATCATCGCTAAATACATTGCCAGCTTTCAAAAATTCTCGATCCTTATCAAGAGCATTGAGTGCTTCCCTTAAAGATCTTGCGACTTGGGGAACCCCACGAGAAATTTCAGGATCGTAAAGATTACCTTCGTGTGCTTCGTGAGGATGAATTTCATTCTTAATTCCATCAAGACCAGCCATTAGCATGGCTGAAAAAGCAAGATAAGGATTAGCGGCGGCATCGGGAAAACGAGCTTCAATCCTTTTTGAGTTCTTTTCAGGCGTGTGAGGAATGCGGATTGCTGCCGACCGATTACGGGCAGAATACGCCAGCATCACTGGAGCCTCAAAGCCGGGTACAAGACGCTTATAGCTATTCGTTGTTGGGTTAGTAAAAGCATTAAGAGCATGGCCGTGCTTAATAATTCCGCCAATGTAAAAAAGAGCTTCTTGAGAAATATTTGCATACGCATTGCCTACAAAGAGAGGGTTTCCTTTATTCCATAAAGATTGATGCACATGCATTCCAGACCCATTATCCTTGTGTATAGGCTTTGGCATAAAAGTGGCTGTTTTTCCGTACATTCGTGCAACATTTTTGATGACGTACTTATAAATTTGCAAGTGATCTGCGGCTTTGGTTAAGGTGCTAAATTTAAAACCAAGCTCATGCTGGCCTGGTGCTACTTCATGGTGATGCTTTTCAACCTCAACCCCCATTTCCTTTAGCGTTGAAAGCATTTCCGATCGCATATCAAAGAGTTGATCAACAGGATTAACAGGAACATAGCCGCCTTTTACACCGGGACGATGGGCAAGGTTTCCTTGGGGATCTATACGACCAGAGTTATGTTCGGCTTCATCCGTATCCACATAATAAAAGCTATGTTGCATGGCCACATCATAACGCACGTCATCAAAGACAAAAAATTCAGCTTCCGGGCCAAAATAGGCCGTGTCAGCAAATCCTGAGCTTTGGACGTATTCTTCTGCTCTCTTTGCTACTCCACGGGGATCGCGTGAATAAGGCTTGCCCGAAAGCGGCTCAAGTACATCACAGTTGAGAATAAGCGTCGGTTGCGCAGAAAAAGGATCAAGAACGGCTGTAGAAAGGTCAGGCTTCATTTGCATGTCCGAATCATCAATCGTTTTCCAACCAGCAAGAGAAGAACCATCAAACATAATTCCTTTATCCAACGTTTCTTTATCTATGGCATCCACATGAAAAGTGATGTGATGCCAAGCTCCACGCGAGTCTGTGAAGCGAAAGTCAACAAAAGATACATTCTGCTCTTTCATAAGAGCGATAACAAACTCAGAGGATGAAGATTTCATGGAATTTCTCGCGATGTTAAGGTTAATGGCATTTACACCGCCCTTAAGGTCTAAAGGAATCACGCTATAAGTGCAATGAAAATTTTTGAAGGCATATGTAATGAGTAAAGAGTGTATGAATAAA
>DATKTE010000318.1:0-11509 GCA_035531295.1 Alphaproteobacteria bacterium | reverse complement strand
TTCGTCCAATTTTAATGATGCTCTTAAAGGCTTCTTCTTTATCCTTTAAAGCCTTGTAAAGGCCTTCAAGGGCAGGAAAAAGCAGACGGTGAATTTCAAGCGCTGTCGCAATATGCATCACGGTTGGAAAAGTGTCATTGGAAGATTGTCCCAAATTAACATGGTCATTGGGATGAACAGGCTTTTTTGATCCCAACTTACCTCTTAAAAGTTCAATCGCTCGATTCCCAATAACTTCATTGGCATTCATATTGGTCTGTGTTCCTGAACCGGTTTGCCAGACGACAAGAGGGAAATGACTATTCAATTTACCCGTTTCAACTTCTTCTGCCGCTCTCACAATGGCTTTCCCAAGGGATGGGTCCAGCTCACCCAGTTCCATATTAACAAGGGCTGCTGCTTTCTTTTGTAAGCCTAATGCCCTGATAAGGGGGAAGGGCATGACTTCAACCCCAATACGGAAATTCCGGTGAGACCTTTCCGTCTGGGCACCCCAATACTTATCGGCTGGGACAAGAATTGGGCCAAAGCTATCTATTTCTTCGCGCATATTCATATCTGATCCCATAGAAAGACGTTCCCTTGCTGTATGACACCTCTTTACTGTAAGTTATGCCATATGTTGACTTTAAAGCCAATGGAATGCGCGTATCGTGAAGCTGAAAAAGCTTTCTCTCTAGAGGAAGTACCTGTGGGTGCTGTCATTGTGAATGCAATTTCCGGAGAAATAATAGCCACCGCCCATAATGAAATGGTGAGACGGAAAGATCCGACGGCTCATGCCGAACTTCTTGCGATTCAAAACGCCTGTCTCACCATGGGAGCAAGTCGGCTCGAAGATTGTGATATTTATGTCACACTTGAGCCTTGCCCTATGTGTGCTCAAGCCATAAGCTTTGCCCGCCTCAGACGTCTTTATTTTGGGGCCTATGATCCAAAAGGGGGGGGTGTTGATCATGGTGCTCACATTTTTAATGCTTCTTCTTGTCACCATGCCCCTGAGGTCATTGGCGGTGTTGAAGAGCAAAAATGTGGCCATTTGCTTAAAACATTTTTTGAAAAGAAGCGTTATTAAGCATATACCTACTTTCAGTTTATTTCTTTTCCCCTCACCCGCCGCTGTACAGTGACCTCTCCCACAAGGGAGAGGTGAATTCTTCGAACATTGTCATCATTACTTCTCATTGCTATGGATTACCTCGTCCCTTGTGGGAGAGGTCGCCACGCGCGAAGCAAGTGGCGAGTGAGGGGAGCTTAGATAATTTCAATACGATTTTTGAAAAGAAGCGTGTTGTTTGACCCCAGATTTGATAAGATAAATAAAAAGGGTGACTACTCTCCCGCCTGTGTCATCCTTGGCAAGAAATGCTTTTTTTTCCAAGGAAAAACATTAGCATTTCTTGGCCGAGGATCTCTTTGGATACAAGATCCTCGGGTCAAGAAAAGCCATTATTTTTCTTATGAAAAATAAGTCTTTTCTAGCCCAAGGATGACAGGCGTGTGGGGATGGGCAAGAAAGCGTAAAAATGAATCCGTTTCGTCGTGGTTATAATCGAATCGTTCTTCTGACAGGCTTTGCCTTGCTGCTGATCCCCTTAGGCATTGAGTATTTTCAGTACACGCACAGTCGTCATCTTATTTTAGAGGATCTAAAAAATCGTCTTGATGAGCACACAACGAATGTAAGTTTGCGAATTCAGATGATTCACGAACATCGGGGTGATCTTGAAATTCCCCCAGAAAAAAAAGAAGAAATCCATAAGCAGATGATGGGCCAATTTGCATCCCTGCAAGGGTCCCTCTTTCTCATTGATAAGGATTTTCAGATCCTTGCAACACAAGGTTTACAGTCCCCCCTTCTGAGACAAGGCAAAACGTATGCATTGGGTCAGTTTGTTTCACGTGAAACATTTCACGCCATTTGGCAAGAAATACGTTTCCCCACCCATGAATTTGTGATGAAGGGACCAGCTCTCGTTTATGTAACACATTTGCCAGAGGTTCCTTGGTTTGTGGTTTATGTAGGATCAAAATCCGAAATCTTTAGCCAAATTTTTGATGAAGCTCTCGTCGATATTTTCGCAATCGCAGCAACTCTTATTTTTGTTGTAGGGCTTGGGTATCTTATGATGATTCGCGATTTCATTTCCCCTGCTCAGAAGCTCGTGAATCACATCGAGAAAGAAAATCAAGGCACAAAGAGCGTCCCTCGAAACATTCCTTCAAGATGGCAACCTTGGTTTAATATTGTTTCCCGAATTTTTGAAGAAAATAGAGTTCTGATGGAAGATTTGGAAAATCGAGTCAAGCTCCGAACCAAACAATTACAACAAAAAAACCACCAGCTTGAAAAAACATTAAACGATCTAAAAAAGGCCCAAAATCAAATTATTGTTCAAGAAAAACTAGCAAGTCTTGGAGCTTTAACAGCAGGGATTGCTCATGAAATTAAAAACCCACTTAACTTTATTATTAATTTCTCAGACCTTTCAATGGAATATCTTCACGAGTTAAGAGAAAAAATCTCAAATGAAAACGAACTGTTTTCTCTCATTGAACAGAACATGAGCAAGGCCCGGGAACATGCGGAACGAGCTGACTCGATCGTGAAAGGTATGCTTGCTCATGCTCGTGGCAGCTCAGGCGAAATAACAACGTTTAACCTTAACAAGCTTTTGACCGAATCTATTGAACTTGCTTACATAGGTTTCCAGGGCAAAGCTCATGATTTTAGTGCAAAAATCACAAAAGATTTTGATCAAACCATCCACACCATTCAAGGTTCAGAGCAAGATCTCGCCAGGGTTTTTCTAAATGTTGTGAACAACGCCTGTTTTGCTATGGATGAAAAACAAAAAAAACGAGGGACAGACTATGAACCAGAACTTATTGTAAGAACTAAGAATAAAGGAAAAATGATAGAGATTCGTTTTGAAGACAATGGGTTTGGAATCAAAAGGGAAGTGCTCAAAAAAATATTTAATCCCTTCTTTACGACGAAAGTCTCAAGCACCGGAACAGGCCTTGGTCTTTCTTTAAGCTATGACATTATTACTCACCAACATCACGGACATATCAGCGCGGAAAGTAAAGTTGGGGAGTATTCTATATTTATCATAGAGTTACCAGCCTTGGCTAAGACGGGTGACGCTTAGGTGGGTTTTACCAAAACAGATATGAGGATCCAATGAGTAACGAAGAAATGGTCTATGATGTCGTCATCGTGGGTGCTGGGCCTGCGGGTTTAGGATCTGCGATCAGGCTCAAACAACTGGAGCCCTCATTAAAAGTTTGTATCCTTGAAAAGGGCTCAGAGGTTGGCAGCCATATTCTCTCAGGTGCAATTATTGAACCTCGGGCGTTGAATGAGCTATTTCCCGATTGGCAAAAACGGGGAGCCCCCTTAACAACCCCTGTTACAAAGGACAATTTTCTTTTTCTGACCGCGTCTTTTGCCACTCGGCTGCCAACCCCCCCTCAAATGCACAATCACGGAAACTATGTGGCAAGCTTAGGTGCTCTTTGCCAATGGCTAGCAGGCGAGGCTGAATCATTAGGTGTTGAAATTTACCCAGGTTTTGCCGCCGTTTCTTGTCTCTTTGATGGATCCGAGCGCGTGATAGGAGTTCAGACGGGACCTCAAGGCCTCGATCGGAGAGGAAATCCCACCTCTCAATTCGAGCCTGGAGTTAAGATTTATGGGAAGATGACACTTCTAGCTGAAGGATGTCGTGGTTCTCTCACTCAGGGCATTATAAGGAAATTCGCGCTAGACCAATCATCTGACCCTCAAACCTATGGCATGGGAATAAAAGAAATTTGGGAAATTGATCCCGCCAAGAGCAGACCAGGACATGTAACTCATACAATTGGTTGGCCCTTAGATTCCAAAGCCTATGGCGGATCATTTGTATATCATCTGAATGACAACCAACTTTTAATTGGAATGGTCATAGGACTTGATTATCAGAATCCGTATCTAAACCCCTTTGAAGAGTTCCAAAAATTTAAAACCCATCCCTCGATTCGTCCTTTGTTGGAAGCTGGCCGGTGCGTATCTTATGGTGCACGTGCCCTTAATGAGGGGGGGTATCAATCCATCCCTCAACTTCAATTTCCTGGTGGCTCATTAATTGGCTGCGCGGCAGGGTTCCTTAATGTGCCGAAAATTAAAGGGTCTCATACGGCCTTAAAATCGGGAATGATTGCAGCTGAATCACTCTATGATCACCTTATCAAGGGAGAACCTTATACCTACCAGAACCGTCTCGAAAAAAGTTGGGTCTATGAGGAACTTTACAAAGTTCGCAACATAAGGCCAGGTTTTCAAAGGGGTCTTATGCTGGGGCTCTTAAATGCTGGTTTTGAAACTTACTTGACGCGGGGAAAAAGCCCGTGGACTTTGGGAAATCACGCGGATTATAAGCAATTGAAACCGGCAAATAAATATAAACCGATTGCTTATCCTAAACCGGATGGTAAAATTACCTTTGACCGCCTCACGTCTCTTTATCTTTCAAATATTCAATATGATGAAAACCAACCGAACCATTTACTTCTTAAAGATCCGCACATAGCTATTTCTGTTAATCTAGCCCTTTATGACTTTCCTGAGGGTCGTTACTGTCCGGCTCAGGTGTATGAAATCGTTGAAGAAACTGCGGGACTTCGTCTGCAAATTAATGCACAAAACTGTATACATTGTAAGGTTTGCGATATAAAAGATCCCACTCAAAACATCATCTGGACACCTCCTGCGGGAGGTTCTGGTCCCAATTACGTTAATATGTAGTCCTACTACAAATTTATTTTCGTCTTCATAAACGCGGTTGCCTTTTCTGGAGACAATGGAGGACTTAAGTAAAATCCTTGAATTTCATCACAATCGTTTTCTTGTAACATTAATAGCTGTTGTTTCGTTTCAACACCTTCAGCAATAACTCTCATTTTTAAACTATGCCCTAATAAAATAATAGCTTTGACAATAGAAAGATCGTCCTCTTTTGTTTCAAGCTCACGAATAAAAGACTGATCAATTTTAAGTGAAGTTACAGGAAATTGTCTCAAATAATTCAAACTTGAATAGCCAGTTCCGAAATCATCAATAGAAATTTTTACGCCCAGATTTCTAAAGAACGAAAGCATTCTAATAAATTCTAAGGGATCTGACATGGCTAATGATTCTGTTAACTCTAGCTCTAAATAGCACGGTTCTAAATCTGTTTTTTCTAAGATTTTCTTAATCGTTTTAAATATATCTTTTTCTCTGCATTGACGCGGTGACATATTTACAGAGACGCAAAGAGGAGGCAATCCTGCAACTTGCCAGGCCTTATTTTGCGAGCAAGCTGTCTCAAGAACCCATACCCCAATGGGAATGATGAGGCCTGTATCTTCCGCTATGGGGATAAATTCAGTTGGTGGGATTATTCCATGCAGTGGGTGTTGCCACCTTATCAAAGCTTCAAAACCAATAAGAAGATTTTTTTTTATATCAAGTTTAGGCTGATACTCGAGAATAAATTCCTGGTTATTCAAAGCGTGTCTAAGACCATTTTCTATTTCTAACCGATTTTTAACCTGGGTCTGCATCTCACCAGCATAAAATTCAAACGTATTTTTGCCCTTTTCTTTCGCTTTATACATAGCATTGGCGGCATTTTTAAGGAGTGTTTCAGCATCTTGTCCGTTATCTGGATAAACGCTGAAACCTATGCTGCAGGTCACATTTACTTCATGTTTTTGAATTTTATAGGGTTGGGCTATAGTTTGTAAAATTCTATCAAGAAAACGTGTAATAGAATGTATATCCTCAGGTCCGTCCAAAATGATAACAAATTCATCGCCACCCATTCTGGCCAGGGTATCGGATGCGCGCATGACAGCTTGAAACCGTTGAGCAACGCTTTGTAGCAATTCATCTCCAACCGAATGACCCAAGCCATGATTAATAAATTTAAAGAAGTCAAGATTAATATAGATAATTGTTAACTTCGTGTTTTCTCGCTTTGCTTTGACGATAGCGTGATTAAGTCTATCTAAAAGAAGAGTACGGTTGGGTAAACCTGTTAAAGAATCATGTGTAGACTGGTATTCCAGTTTTTCCTGGCATTTCTTGTTTTGGCTAAACGCTCTTAGATATTTTAAGAAGGCGATGAACAATAAAATTGCCAAGAGAATTATGACAATAATGGCAATAAAAATCCAAAAAAAATCATGAATCCAGTTTACGACGTTTGAAAGCATTGAATCTGCAAGAAAAAAATGATGGAGCCATCCCATGCAATCACCCTCATATTTTTTAACGTTACCATTAAATAATTAATAATTCATTACGTTATTTAAGGGAATTTGTGCCGTTTTATTACTCTAATAGGATTGACCGTGAAGACTATTTTATCCAATACCCATCTTTTCCATTCAGAAGGATTTCGGGAACGTTTGGATCTGTTTCTAATTTTTGCCGCAAACGATAGATGTGAGTTTCAAGAGTATGGGTCTCGGATTCTGGATGATATTGCCAAATTTCCTTTAGCAGCCTGTCTTTTGGCACGTCCTTCCCTTTATTTTGATGAAAAAAACGCAAAAGTTGACATTCTTTCTCTGTAAGCCGCTGTACTTCCTGAGTTTTAAGGTTTTTTAAAATTTTTTCTCTTATATCCAAAGAAAAATGGGCAATGGTTATGTCTTGACTATAGGGCAAGCTTTCTAAATGGGAATGAAGCTCACGAAATCTGACGGGTCTTGGCAGGCTATTAAAGTTTAAAGCAGGAAGGGCACTCGCTTGAGCGAGGTGGGTAAATAAAAGGGCGTCACATTCCTTTTCATCCTCGCTTATCTGAATGCCTGCTTGCGGTAAAAGTTCTTCTAGAGCTTCCCTTAAAGTCGCATCCTGAATTTGAAGATATATGTGTAACATCGCCCTACTGTGGCACGTCTGTCACATGCCCTCTAAAAATAATTTCAACTTAAAGTTTACCATTGAGGACGAATCTATCAAGTGTCTTTTATAGCAATGTGTTTCATCTTCCTTACGATGATTAAAAAGTATATGATTTTATTAACAAGCCCCACACCTGGAGGAAAACAATGACTCGCTACCTTCTTGGCTCAACGGCTCTTTTAAGTGCTGTTATTTTTAATGTTTATGCTAACGCTGCAGAAACAAAGCCAACCCCTACGATGGCTGTGCCTCAGCTAAAGATTTCTGGCCAAACATCTTTTAACTCGCTGTTTTTTAGAAACAAAAAAATCTTTAAAAATGATCCTCAACTTCAAGATGTTGACATTGATGCAGCTGTCTGTGGTCGTGAAAAATTTGGCCGAGGACAACTTTTCACGGTAGATAATTCGAAGTTAAAATTTAACGTTGATGGGAAAACAGACCCTGGAATGGAATATGGTCTCGTTTTTGTCATTGATGGAAATGTAGATGCTGGCAAGAGCCTCAAGGAGAATTATATCTACTTTGGTGGAATGTGGGGTAAAATACTCGCTGGTGATACCTATGGTGTTGAACATACTATGGGTTTTGGTGGATTCACCGAATGGGGTGGGACTGGATTCCTTGATGGGGGCGTCCTCGATCGCGTTGTGAATTTTACAACCGGAACACTTCATTCCGTTGACCTTGAAGGGGACACGAGCCGCGACACGAAGTTAACCTATTTCACTCCACGCTGGAAGGGACTTCAGTTAGGTGTTTCTTATACACCGCGCACGGAACATAGAGGACAGCAAATTATCGAATCGCGTCGAAGTGTTGTTACCCCTAAAAAACCATGGGATTCTGATAGCATTGCAAGTGGTATAAACTTTATTCATAAATTTACTAGCGGTTTTGAAGTGGGTCTCTCTGCCACATCCGTCTTTGGCAAAGCTCACTCTGAATTTTCCGGATCACTCTTGCGAAAAAACACTGCTTCTTATGCTTTTGGAGGCACAATGTCCTACAAGGGTGTCGGCTTTGGTGCTGAATTTGGTAACAACAATCGTTCTCATTCCTTTAAAGAAGGGGGGCATAAGTCTAATGCAGGCAGATTCCTTGATTTTGGGCTCTCCTACAAATGGTGTCCTTCTCTGAAGCTCAGCGCAGGACTTTATTATGCTTGGAGACGTGCGTTGGCCGGCGGGTTTGAAAGACCTTTGTTTATGAGAAAAGCAAAAACAAAAGGTATCACTGCAGCGATTGATAAGAAACTCGCGCCAGGTTTAGGTCTTTATGCAGAATACGCATACCTGCAAATGCGAAATCCTGCCGCTATTGCTGAACAAACACGTATCAATAAAAACCTTGCTCCTTGCAAACAAAAGAATGGAGCCGTTACGAATAATCATGCCAATGTCTTTATTCTTGGCACTAGGCTCGTATTCTAGTTCGTCATAAAGGGGGAATGGGGTTCTGAAAGAGGAGCACCATCCCAGGATTTAGAGAATTCCCACGGGGCATTAGCTGCGTGGGAATTCTCATAATACCATTTTCAGGAACTAATTATACGACCCTTAAGATGGGGTCTTTCTGGATCACTGCGGCTCCTTACGAAGCCTCGCGAAACGCGTGTGTGGGCGTTTTTGCGAGCGGAGCGAAGCAATCCAGATTATAATTTTTTTCCAGAAATGGTATAATATCCTAGACCTAGGACTTGAAAAAATGTTTCACGTGAAACATTGCTGAAAGGGGTCCCCATAGGAGCTGTCGGCTGCAGCTCTCGCAGTGACGGCTGGAGGGAGGAATGTAGGCCACCCTGCGGGGTCGCTATGTGAAGCGAGAAGACTTCGATTTGGCCTTCGCCGCAGCGAGGGAAATTCAGAAATGTGTGGAGCGAATTTATCTATTTGTCCTTCCCCAGGCCACCTGTAATGCACTGTTTATCAACAACATCCCCTCGCGGACAACACACTTTTGCATTTTTAGAAGGATCATATCGCCAGGCTGAACCTATTGGGCAGCAGTCTCCTTGTCCTGTGTCTCGCTTGGATGGGCAACATTCCGAATTGCCAGTCTGCTGATCGGGAAGACACTTTTGATCCGCAGGACAGCAAACTTTATTGCAGCACGCTTGTTCACAGCAAACGCCCGAGCAAAAGCTTTCGCCAGAACAACATCCTTCTGGGGTGCATGAGTAAGACGAAGTCGGACAACATTTTCCATTGCAACATATATTCGTCCAAGGAGGACAACATTGTCGGTTGCAACATACATTCGTATAGGGGCGCTCTGGCGTATTGCCGCAATCTGTGTCCTTAGTACAGGGCCAATCATCAGCAAATACAGGATAATTCCAAAACAAGACGGACAAAAATGTGCATATAATTTTCTTTAACGTCATTGAAATCGCTCTCTTTTTGTTCAAAACGTTTGCGGTGGGGAGCTTAAAGTCCTAAAGCCTCCTTGATTCACCTCAAGAATTGCAAGACCTCTTTCACTCAACCCTTGTGGAGTTAAACGAAAAAGACCATCAATTCCAGAGAAACCTTGAGAAAACGTAAGGTTTTGCAAGGTATATCCCTTCTCAGCCAATGCAGCAGCAAGGGCTGTCGCATCATACGCAAGAGTTGCAAGTCGTGGTGGGGTATATCCATAAATTTTCTGAAAACGAGCTTCAAAATGATGACGCTCTTGAGGATCGGGAGAGGCAAAGAATCCGCCCTTAAGGGCTTCGGCATTATGGAGGGTGACAGGGCTATCCCATTGGCCACTGCCAACGATTTTTATGGGCATTTGAGGGCTAAGAAGATTCGTAATATAAGTTAGGTTCTCTCCTCCCTCCGGGATAAGAAGAGCATCTAGCCCTTTGGCTTTGTAGGCAGCAACATCTTCTAAAAGGCGTACATTACCTGGATTTCCTTCTAAGATATCCCCCTTCGTGTAATGGGTAATTCCTAGAAGCTGAATATTTCCTTTCGTATCCATTTGCTTCAAGGTTTGATCGACGAGCTTGCCGTAATGATCATCAGGCGTCAAAGCCGCTATCTTTAAAAGACCCCTTTCTTTTGCAAAACGAAGAGCACATTCAATTTGTTGAGACGGCAGAAATCCTATGATGAAGGTGCCATTGCCGGCCACATTTTGATCGGTTGAAAAAGCGATAAGACTAACATGACGCGCATTGAGTAAAGGCTTTACAGCTTCAACTTCCGTGGCAAAAATAGGCCCTAATAACAGTTCTGCGCCTTCATCGAGGGCCTTCATAGCGGCTTGATGAGCCCCTTGTGCCGTATCTTGAGGCAGAAGGGTCAAGGAAGTACAGCCTGACTCAAAAAGGGCCATTTCGGCAGCTTCCATCATTCCCCTGCCCAATTCAGCTTGTGGACCTGTAAGAGGAAGCAAGAGCCCTACCTTATGGGTTAGAGGTTTGGGCGCCACGGGAGGGGGTGGTGGGGGAAGGGACTTTACCCTGGAAATTGGTTTTTGAGGACGGGGCACTGTCACGGTTTCGGGAGATTTTTGATGGCCGCATGACGCAAGGCCAATCAAAAGGATTCCCCAAATGAACAAGTGTAGTGTTTTTCTCATCGTGACGTTTCCTTATACTTTATCGGAGTATAATCATGTTTGATCCATATATACACTCATCTTAGGTTTTTCTTAAAGATTTAAAATACCATGTCTGACAACAGGACGTTTTTCTAAATCAGCACACTACTATCTCCCTTGCTTGTCATTCCCGCGAAAGCGAGAGATAAATAATACCATTTATAAGAAATAAATATCATAAATAATTCTGGATTGCTTCGGAGCAAAGCTCCTCGCAAAGACGAGAGGTGGATGTTTCGTACAGTCGTCTTCGCGAGCCCCCTTTGGGGGCGTGGCGACCCAGAAACTTAACATAACATCACTTATTTATGATAAATGGTATAAAAAAGTCCGGCGTAAGATATCAAGTGAATCGGCTTTTGCCCATCGTCGATGAATGGGGTATACCCAATAAACTTCAAGATGCCTGGATTGCTTCGGGCTTACGCCCTCGCAAAGACGAGGGGGGACAGCCCGTTCTCGCCGTCATTGCGAGGAGCCGAAGGCGACAAAGCAATCTATTTTATAGAAATCTATAGAAATTGTTTTCGAAAATGTTTCACGTGAAACCTTTTCTTTATGAGTTGGTACATTGTTGTAATTTTCGTAAGAAGTCTAGATTGCTTCGGCTCTTCAGAGCCGCGCAATGACGATAGCTGGAAATCAATCTTTCTCGTCATGCGATCACGCCGTCTTGCGAAGCGATAAGGCGGATAAGAAATCCATTCATTCAAGAATGACCAATTAAATTATTTGTAACGTTCCTAAAAAAGAATATACTTATAAATATATGCTGGGAGTGTTCATCTTAAACATGCCGAGGGGCCTCTATCCCTTCCTCCAACCACTTCAGCGCTGCTTTCCAATCATGTTTTTCTTCCAACTCTAGATGGCTCATCAGTTGATAGGCCTCAGCCGTTGGTTTCTGTTTTAAGAGCTCGGCTAAATTGGCCCTTGCTTCTCCCCAGAGTTTAGCTTGAAGTGCAATACGGG
>DATKTE010000317.1:0-2391 GCA_035531295.1 Alphaproteobacteria bacterium | reverse complement strand
ACCCAAATGTGGTAAAATAATAGTAACAAAAGTAGTGGAAAGGGGTCTTAATTATGGTTAATAAAATTGATTTTAAAGCGAAGAATCTAACATCAAATGCGGGTCTTTTTCTGCTCCTTGAGAACCTGCATTCCCAAGTTTAATGTAACGAGGTCGGTGGTTCGATTTCCATCTCTTCAAAAAGCTCAATTTGTCGCTTAGTTACTTCACCTATGCGCAATTTTCGCCCTGGTTGCTCGAAACATTCGATAATGTCAAATTCATCAAGTAGTTCCTGCATCGTATACTTTTTAAATAGATTTTTATCTTGCATCATCTTTTTGATGTAAGAAAGGTATATAAGTGCTATGAATTCAACGAATAGTTTCCCATCCAAACTTTGATCCGATGAGACAGCAGGACGGCTGAAATTCAGACGCTCCTTCAAGTTCCCGAATGCCTTTTCCACAAGATCTTTGTTACGGTAGATTTCTAGGGCTTCGATAGGATCTTTTACGTCATTGCTGAGAAATACAAAGTGTCCGTAATTCTTCTTTGCTTCAACAATGGCCTCCTCTTTTGCAGTGACTTTCACTCCTCTTACTGGGGTAGTCTTTACATCAAAATATTTGGCATACTGTTTTTCGTGTTCGGGATTCCTTTTCCCGCTTTCCAGTTCTTCCTGAAGCGTACAGAGCAGAATATTGAGATTCTTCTCATCCTCTACTGCCTTTTCACTGTTAAAATAAAGGTGGAGATACATGCGGCGTTCTCCTTTTAGGGTGCCGCCTTTATAGGGTCGGTCTTGTGAATAAGCCCAGCTTATGGGGGTTGAGCAAGCATATAGATCATACTTCTGACTGAAGTTTGTCCATGTGCGGATGGTGTCACGCACTTTATCCAACTCGATCTTTACGAACTTAAGCGATAACTTTGTAGCAATCAGGAATTTTAGATGGTTTTTATACAAGTCATTGATGTTCTCCTCGCTATAAAATCCTCTGTCCATGACTAGCTTGATTTTATCATAACCAAAGAAATCCATGTCTGCCAAAAGATTCTTTACGGTTTTAACGTCAGTTATATTCCCTGACAGCTTTCGGTAATAAAATGGGAGATTGGACTCTTCTCCGAAAAGTAGTGCGATATTAATCTGCCCTAGCAACTCATGGTCTTTGTTCACACCGTATTTGACCTGGCTCAGACACTTAGAATAGCTTGATATGGAGGTGGTATCATACGCCCAATATTCATGTTCCACTCGGCGTTTTCCTTGTAGACGGAAGAAATGCTCCTTGGCATCTTCTGTTACGGAAGCGAACAATTCACTGCTTCTCTGGGAAGGGATGTTTTTACCATGTGGATGCTTATGGGTAGCTGCCCACTTAGGGAAACGGCTCAATGGATTCCTGTCCTCAAGAATGAGATAATATGCAATTGACAGAAGCTGTTTATAGATATCTGGAAAACATTTCTTTAAATCAGCAATAATTCCAAGTTTCTCACCTATGGCATCAAAGAGATGTGTAGCACCATAAAAACCACGGGTCGCATCTGTTATGGGAACAGGTCCTTTTTTAGGCGCATCCTCAATGTATTCTGCATTAAAGGCAGAAACCTTTTTTCTGGTCGGGATGATTTCTTTTGTGTCGGGATCTATCTTTCCAAGGCATTTGCGTTTTGCTCGTGACTGATGTTTTTCCTTGTCCCAGTAAGATACTGATTCATATGCATAGGTTATTCCTGTTTGCTTACTGGTCTGATATACGATTGCTGCCATCTGCATTCCCTCCGATCATCGTTACATATATTATAACATGTAACGATGTATAGAACAAGAGAAAATGCATTGAAAAGTTGATGTTTACAGGGCTTTTACCGATTTTCTCGTTACACTAATTCGGGAATGCAGGTAGTAAGTATGCTTGAGTACATAATACTATTTACAAAAAAACATCTTAATATCGATTAATTGTCATGTTATATATTATGCTAATAATTCTTAATAGTTTTTGTTTAAATACTATATGTAACTCACTAAGTTTTTTACATCTGTAAATGCATACCAGATGCATGTATGCATTTTTATCAGAAAGGAAACTTAGTGCCTTACGGGCTTTAACTGTAACATTTCGCACTTATTTGAATTATACTGTAAAGGATTAAGTGCGAAATATATAGTACACTAATGAATTAAGGAAGCCCAACCATAAAACAATCAGTTGGTGGGCTTCATAGTTAAAGGATTCAAGTGTTTTTTATTAACATCTAGTAAATTGGCTAGATCGGTAGGTGTTTGCTGGAAGAAGTTCACTATCATCTATATTCGTACCAGAGGCTTCCTTACGTGAAGAAGTCCACGCGCAAACCCCTTGTATCAATCCATCAAATACAATCTCATATTCAGCAGGC
>DATKTE010000316.1:0-2558 GCA_035531295.1 Alphaproteobacteria bacterium | reverse complement strand
AGAAAAAAGGGAACAATTTACAGAAAGAATTGGATAACCTCCCACCGGCAAAAGGTACCTTTATTGAAGGTCAGTCGATGTGGCTTGGCTAACCTCGGCTTTCACGGCGACGGCAAAAATGCCGCCGCGCGTGAAGCCGGTCGTTAGGTCACCCATTGTAGGGAGTTTTTATTAGAGTAAGAATAGATGAGTAAAAGCAAACGTAAGACGATTGAGGGCTGGATTGACAAGGCCGGGCACCAACTAGAGGTAGCCAAAGATCATTTGACGTCTTATTATCAGTGTTCAGAAGCCATAGAAGCAGCTCAGGAATGTGCTGAGCTTTCGGTAAAGTCAATACTATCCTTGCTTGGGATTAAATATAAGCTCAAGCATAAATGGGACTGGGAAGAATTCATAGATATCGCAAAGCAGGTTAATGAAGGGCAACTCCTGGATAAACTCACGGAGCAAAACCTGTATCATTGCTCGAGCTTGCCACGGCTTTTGATTCTGGCTAATTTATGGGGTCACTTCTACTTGCCAGCTAAGTATGGCTTTCCCGAGTATCTGGCATCAGCCCAAGATTTGTTCAAAAAACAAGAGGCCGAACTTGCGGTGCAGCATGCTGAGGAATGTTACCGGGCAGCATCAGAACTTAGGTACCTTAACGAGGACAAACTGGCTGCTATCTCACAGAAGTAAGGTGTCAAATTTAAGCGAAGAGGGACCTAACTTTCGCTGAAGCTGACGGGCGAATAGCTTCGCTGCTTGCCCGCCGCTTAGCTCCATCTTAGGAATTTTTATTATAAAGGGGCCGAGTTTTTTGCCAATTGTAGCTAGTAAATCGCTCTGGGAAGTCCGGGGGATCAGGTCCTCCAGAAAGGAATCAAGCCTGCGCCTGAACGCCCTTTAGACATCTGTTCTGAATTGTGCTAGAAGGAAAAATTTTTGTCATGGAAAATAAGCTATCAAAAATCATTTATTTCGTTACTCCTTATGCATTAATCTCCTCACTCTTATATTTACTCGGATACTGGTCAACTTTTGATTTAAATATACTCGAATTTATTTCAATATCAGACATTATAAGACTTTCTATATACCCAATAGCTGTTTCCGTAATTTTTGTTATTATTGGTGCTGTCGTTGGAGCTTATTATTCAGCTTGTTCCGATACGCCAATGAAGAAGAGTACTAAATATGTTTCATATATAGGGATACTTATAATTGCTTGTATAGCTCATTACAGAGGTCATCCTATGTGGTGGTTGGTAATAGGTCTTTTTTTAGCCGAAATTATCTACCACGGTTTCTATAAATTAAATTTACTCGAAACTTTTATTCCTAACCAAAGAGCACAGCGTATTGTTTTGTGGATACTGATCGCAGTACCAATCCTTTCATTTTCATTCGGAAAAATGCATAGTAATGAAATTCTTGATGGGAAAAAGGCTCAGTATGTTAATGTTTCTATATTTAAGAATCAAGAGTCGTTTAGAAACCAAGAACACCTTAAATATATTGGATTAAAAGGAGACTATTTCTTTTTTTTGAGTATAGATAATGCCAAGCTTTATATTTCAAAATCCTCAGAAGTTCCGATTCTTGAGCTTCAAAAATCAATACCCAAAGAAAAAAAGAAGAGCAATCGTCAAAAAACAAAAGACACAATAACTAACGAAAAATTAAAAAAAGGGCCATCGGAAAAGGGAATGTAAAGGGGTCGAGTCTTTTTTGACAATTGTTAGATAGTAAATCGCTCTGGGAAGTCCAGTGGCTCAGATCCTCCAAAAAGGAATCAAATCCCTGACCGCCGTGTTTATGGCGGGCTTGTCCGCCCCCGGCGAATTGAAATATAACATCATGCTTCTTTTTATATTTTGGAATTTTTTCCATAATTGCTCAATATAAATGGAATCAATTCCGATCACTCATTGTTCGCTGACAAGAATAAACACATGAAAAATTCGAGAGAAGAAATATCAAAACTCATCAAGCAAATCTCTAAAAGGCAAAAGGACATTCAGGCTCTGACCGCACACCAATTGGAATCAGTTGTTGCCGAAATTGTAGCGCAGAACAAAAAGATACTGGATGTTCAACGCGCGGTTTCGCCTTTTGCTGATATAGTAGTTTCAATCCGTGACAAGTTTAATACTGAATCAAAATTTGCCATTGAGGTTAAAAAAGCTCAGAGAGCTATTGACACATCAGCCATCGAACAACTTCGTAAATATGTTGAAGACTCAAATCTCACAAAAGGTTTACTTGTAACTGATTCATTTTTCTCTGCGTCAGACTTAAATATGGCCAAAAAATGGCAAACGCAGATTGAGTTGATTGACCAAAGTGGTTTAAGGAGATGGATTGAGGAATATCAAAATATACAAGAGCAATTTGCAGCCGATATTGCTTCGCAAATATCCAAACTGGATTTACATGAATTATTTACTATAACTGAGGAAGAAGTAAAAAAAGATGAAGAGATCGATCCTTCATCATTAGTGCTTCCATATGAGCATCAGGAAAGGATTGTTCGGGTTAATAATTTGCCTTTGACACTATTGCGTAATATC
>DATKTE010000315.1:0-4386 GCA_035531295.1 Alphaproteobacteria bacterium | reverse complement strand
CAGCAAAAAGATCAGCACGTCTCGCACACTATCGTGTTTGATGAGTAATCGACGCATTTTGAATCTCCATCTTCTCTGGCTGAGAGCGCAGGCAGGTAAGATGCCTGCGCTCCTATGTTTACATCGTTATTTCGATAATCTCTTGTAATTTTTCATTGATCAACGATTTGAGTTGATCATCACTCATATCGGTTGACAGATATTCTTCCATCACTGGTCCCAACATGTTCTCAATCCCGACCCCATACTTATTGAGCCAGTGAGGCATAACAACTTTGTCCTCCAAAAAGTATTTCAATGAGGCCTTATCAGGAAAGACAGATACAAACGCCTCTTCGACTTCTGGAGTAACCACTGCCGGCAGAAATCCGTTCTGAGCAACCACTTTTGCCCCCTCAGGACCGCCCATCCAGGCAATAAATTTGAATGCCGCATCCTTTTTCTTTGAATCTGCATGGACACAGTTAAACGTTGGAACATCGATGGTCCTGTACTCCGGTTCATTGCATGGGAGCCGGGTTAACGCCCAATCGTTCCAAGTATAGTCTTTAAGTAAATTCCCATCCCTGGCGGACAGCATCTGCCCAGGGAACCATGCGCCGATAAGCAGCATCCCGACATTGCCTTCCCAAAATGCCCTTGAGTAATGCGTTTTGGTGGCTTTGAGTTCTGCCTGCGGAATAATCGCTTTCGCTTGTTCTAACTCCTTCCGCATTTTAAAACTATAAAGGACGCTGTCATCATCAATGTCGATCTTTCCCTCGTTCGTGATAAATTGAACGCCCCGTTGAATAGCCGGGCTGACCTGGTTCAGTGACCAGAAATACATTACCGCCCCATAGATTTTTCCATCGCCAGTAGCAATCTGTTTAGCAACCTCGACAAACTTCTCCCACGTCCATTCTCCCTTCTCGACATACGTATCAGGCGTGGGGACGCCAGCTTTTTCAAATACTTTTTTGTTATAGTAGGTGTAATACGCAGCCCCTCTGAAGGGAATGTTATAAACTTTACCGTCAATTCGATAGACACGTTCATAAGCAGACATGGCACTCAAATCAAAGTTGTACTTTACAATCAGATCATCCAGAGGTTCAACATACCTATTTTCAACCATGGGGTAGATATCATGAGCGGTTTTAGTCATAAACGCATCCATTTCTGCCCCCCCTGCTAACAACGTCCGCAGTTTGTTGTCATAATCTGCGGCAGGGATGATTTTTGCGTCTACAAACACTTCATCCTGTGAGGCATTAAATGCCTCGACAATGTTTTTGTAGGTGGGGTCATCCCACAAGTAATAGGTAATCGTTTCCTTTGCATAGGCTCCTATGCTGAATCCAGCAACAAAAGCCACCACCGCCACCATAAACACACACACCATAAACACATATAACAGTTTTCTCATAGTTACGCCCTCCTTATCTCGTATGATTAACTCTACAGGAAAGTTCCCAAAAAGAGAGGCTAATCTTTTTGGATTTCTCTTTCTGGAAAACCTTTCCTTTTCACCTGAAGGCCTCTTAATAAAGCCTCTTATTTTTAAGAAGCCTCCTTCTATTTCCGGCTGACGGCCTATTTACTTTCTCACCTCCTCCCTAGCCTTCTTTTTAGTCCTTTCTTCCAGATAAATTCTTTGGTATATTTAGAAAAACAAGTATTTTAAAATCACAATACTTGTAATTTTTCTGAACAAAATTTTTAAATTGTAAATTCAATCATCTCTTATATTCTGTCTTTGATAAGTTGATTCTGTTATAGGATGGTATATACAAATATGTAATGCTCCCTATTAAGCGTACATATTTTAAGTTAGTACTTGCTCTTTATTTTTAACATAATTTTGATAATATTCGGTAAAATTAAAGATATTTGGTGCTCTATTTTAAATATACGGCATAAATCTTAAAAATCCTTCTTTTTTTAAAAAATATTAATTGATCTCCCTTCGGCGATAAGAAAAACGATTGTGCAAGGGGTTATTAATTAAAAAATAAATATTAATAAAATGGCTTATGTCCTCAACATTTGACATATTGTATTTTTTTAAAATATGATGAAAATGTAATTAGAAAATAGGAACACATCCTATTTTTTCAATGGTTCAGCTTTCCCTTTTACGAGTTCTTCCTTTAGGACGTCTATCTATAATAATATCTAAAACCTCAATTATCCGGTTAAGACACTCCTCAGATCCCATAGGTTTTCCGCTAAAGGTTACCGAATTATTGACCTGGCATACCTTCCTATTTATTTATCCCGGTTAGCCGCTCACTTAATTGCCATAATGCCTTTTGTAATTTGATATCAGAACATTTTTCTGATGCGGCCTTGATTTTTTTCTTGGTAAAATACTTACCGGTTATTCCCTTGACTTCGTTGGAACTGGCCAAATAGATACTGGTTTGCGCACCTTCTTCTGCGGAGATCAAAAATAGTTTTATGATGCCGTGTAATAATGAATAATACCATCTTCTTTTTGCTCTCCAGAGGTCCCACATGTTGGTATCCACATGGCCTGGATGTAATGAATTAACTGTGATGTCTTTTTCTTTTAGGCGCTCTGCTAATTCCTGGGTGAAAAAGACCGTGGCCAGCCTTGATGAACCGTACGCTTTAAACCCGCTGTATTTTCTCCTTTTAAAATGAAGGTCATCCAGATCAAGGTCAGCGGAAGAATGGGCATCAGAACTCAGATTGATAATACGGGCTTCCGGTGTGTTTTCCAATATGGGCAGCAGTTCATGGGTCAATAGAAAATGCCCTAAATGATTGACTCCCATGGTCAGCTCAAAACCCTCTTCGGTTTCTTCTCTTTTCATACAAAATACACCGGCATTATTGATGAGGACATTCAGTTTCTGATATCTTGCTTTAAATTCCTGGGTGAAATTTCTTACCGACTGAAGTGAGGCAAGGTCCAATTTCATCACTTTGATATTCGGATTCTTACTTTCTGTCTGAATCATTGCACATACAGGCTCTGCTTTTTCCAGGTTACGACAGGCCATAATGATGGTGGCGCCTTTTTTGGCCAAAGCCCTGGTTGTTTCCTTACCAATACCGCTATTGGCTCCGGTTATCAGGACTATCTTGTCTTTCATCATGGCCTCCAAATATCATTAAGATTCAAATGGTTTTTAAAAAACAGCTACCGGGGATAAAATCTTTATCCTTGACAAATACATTTCATTCTATTAAATAAATCCTTCAAGTTAGTATGATTAAAGATCTTCTCACTCAATCTTTTTTTCCCACGCTAACAATACCACATCAAATTCTTTTACAAAAAGTTAGAAGTAGCTTACCTGATATTTTACGCGACAGTGCTTGACCCATACGGGATTTGAGAATCCCGTAAGCGACGTACCGAAACCCAACTTCCCGACCACCGAATCGGAGGTAGCACTGAGGATGACTTGGCCGTCTCCCAGGAAGTGCGTGAAGCACTTGGCATGTGCCGCTGATTCACGCACCCCGTACTTCCTGTAGAACCTATGACTTCCGGTGACGATGTCTGGTGTGGGATAGAGCTGGCTCGTCTCTGTCCAATAGTACTTCGCTTCAGGGAAATGCCCTTCTATCACCTCCCCGGATCGAGTACCACCGGGATCGCCGCCAAGCGATACCTTCTTGACCAATTGGGAGTCGGCGCCCGCAAGCCCAAAGAGCATATGAGCCATATAACCATCAAGCTGGTGTGGCAAGATGTACCAGTACCAAGTAGGCAGGGACCTCGTAGTCCCAGGCAAGGGGGTAACGACCTCATGAGTGCCCTCGAGTTCGATCCAGATGTGAGACATACCCACTGAGCCCACATTGAAGATGTAGTCTAAAACCATCTTTTTGCAGTTTTGCACCATGACCAATAGCAACGCCTTGCCATTATCATGGATCTTGACCTTCCACTTTGAAGGGACATTCTGCTGAGCAATATCGGGGTCTACGTAGTATCTAGAAAACATCTCCTTGACATCGTAAAGGTCCATTACACTTGGGAAAGAAACTAATCCACCAGTCATTTCAATTTCTCCTCCAACAAATTGGATAACATAGGGACACCTATTTATCTCTCTAATTTAAACAGGAACATATCCTGTAACTCTCCAGGTCCCACAAGTTTTCCGTTAAAAGTTAGCGAATGATTGACCTGCCACAACCGTCCTCTATGCCTACTTCTTAATCCCTAAATGCTGATGGATAATATCAATTGCTGTGGCTATCCCATCCTCCTCACATATGAAATGACCTAATTCCCGGGCTTTTTTTCGGAGACCTTTATCGTTGACAGCTATTCGAAGAGCATCAGAGAGACGTTTCTCATTCAAAGCACTCCTTTTAATGGGTTTTGGAGCAACGCCAAGTTTATAAACTTGCTGTGCCCAG
>DATKTE010000314.1:0-2183 GCA_035531295.1 Alphaproteobacteria bacterium | reverse complement strand
ATTTTCAGGGTATGCAGCCCAAATCAAAATGGGGATTACGCGCCTTAAAAATACGCTACCTCACCTTTATGAACTGGCCCAAGGAGGCACTGCGGTTGGGACGGGGCTGAATGCCAACCCAAAATTTGCAAAAATGTTTGCCAAGAAAATTGCAGAACTCACCGGGCTTCCCTTTGTCAGTGCACAAAATAAATTTGAAGCTCTTGCGTCTGAAGATACGATGGTCGAGGTTTCAGGGGCCCTCAATGTCCTCGCCGTTTCCTTAATGAAAATTGGAAATGATATTCGCCTCTTGGCGTCAGGTCCCAGGTGTGGTCTTGGAGAGCTTCTTTTGCCAGAAAATGAGCCCGGATCTTCTATTATGCCAGGAAAAGTCAACCCGACCCAATGTGAAGCTTTAACCATGGTTGCTGCCCAAGTCATGGGAAACAACGTGACGGTCACTATTGCTGGGTCAAATGGCCAATTGGAATTGAATGTATACAAACCAGTCATGATTTATAATGTTATCCAATCCATACGTTTGCTAGGAGATGCAGTTACAAGCTTTACGGAACATGCGGTGATTGGGATTGTTGCGAATGAAGCCCGTATTGATAAGTTACTTCATAATTCACTTATGTTGGTTACAGCATTAAACCCCCATATTGGGTATGATAAGGCAGCTGAAATTGCCAAAAAGGCCCATAGGGAAAACAAAACGCTTTTAGAGGCCGCTCTTGACCTTCAGTACTTGACGGAAGAACAATTTCGGGAGTGGGTTATACCTGAAGCAATGGTGGGCACAAATGTCCACAAATCCTGAGGAAGCTAGGTTTCACAAACGATCCGTTAGCCTTCATGGACATAAAACAAGCGTATCGCTTGAAAAAGCCTTTTGGGATGTTTTGGAAGAATCATCTCAAGCCCAAGACATTTCCTTAAGCCAGCTCATAAAGGACATAGACAAGGACCGCCCTGGCAGCCTTTCAAGTGCCCTGCGCCTTTATGCTTTGGATTATGTGCAGAAGTGAGGGATAGATAATCTTCCTATAGCTCAAAAATTGCGCTATTATGAGTTATAGAAAGGAATCCTATAATTCACAAATCGTTCTCCCTACTCCAATCGCCTCTTAAACATCCACCCCGCAAGGGAGAGGGTAAAAAGAGCAATCAAAGCCATGGGCCAAGTGTGCATAAAAACTTCTGAGGCTGGCATATTCTTTAAAAAGATTCCCTTGATAACGATAAAAAAATGTTTGATCGGCAAAAGATTTGTGAAAGGTTGAAGCCAAGTTGGCATGTTTTCAATAGGGGTTGCATAGCCTGAAAGAAGCATGGTTGGTGTTATAAAAACAAAGCTGCCCAAGATAGATTGCTGCTGCGTTTGGGAAATGGCAGAAATAAATAGGCCAATTCCTATAATTGAAAGCAAAAAAACGACCATGCTCGAATAAAGAAGCAGAAGCGATCCCACAAAAGGAACACTAAATAAAAAGATGGCTAGAACCATGAGGAGTGTGCTCTCTCCAATACTGATAATCATAGCTGGAATCATTTTCCCAATAAGGATTTGCCAGGGCTGAAGAGGGGAAACAAGCAATTGGTCGAAGGTGCCATTCTCCCGTTCCCGTGAAACTGACAAGCCCGTTACTGTAAGAGCTAAAAGCATACTGAGGATGGCTACAAGGGAGGGGACAGTAAAGTAGATGTAGTCAATATTGGGATTGAAAAAAGATCGATATTCAATATCAATAGGGACGGGCAGGTCAACCCCCTGATACTTAAGAATTTGCGTATTAAAATTTTGAAGAATAAGGTTGAGATATCCTAAAACGATTTGGGAAGCGTTTGAATTTCTCCCATCTAAAATGATTTGCAGCTGTGCCGACTGCCCAGCTGCAATAAGGCGCGAAAAATCAGGTTGGAACTGAATCGATACGATCACTTCTTGCGTATCAATCGCTTGCTGAACATCCTTATGGTTTCTGAATTCATAAACATGTTGAAAATAAGGAGAGCCTTTGATTCGCTGAATCAGCTCATGGCTATACCACCCACTATCTTGATTATAGACACCCAAAGAAATATTTTTAACTTCTAAGGTTGCGGCATGGGAGAGGATAACAAGCTGGATGAGCGGGGGGGCAACGAGCATAAATCGACTCTTCTTGTCTCGCCAAACCGCAAGAATTTCCTTGATA
>DATKTE010000313.1:0-2085 GCA_035531295.1 Alphaproteobacteria bacterium | reverse complement strand
TGGTCCATCCCTGCGAACAAAAATTTTGATCTTGTTGTCGATGAGTTTTTGCCTATATTCTTTCAAAGCTTTTATTATGCCAGTGAAAGTCTTGGCAACATCGGTGAAGTTTGCGATACCGCCTCCAATGAGCAGTATTTTTCCTTTCGGATCTTTTTCTCTTGTCATGAGATCAATGATTGTCTTGGCATATTGGTAGGTCTCGTCTGTGGATGGATTGCCACTGTATTCTCCATAATTGGCTAGTTCATCTTTGAAACCTAAGTCAAAAACAGTGTCTGTGTAAACAACGCTGGCCCCACCGCCGGCTACTAGTGTCCAGATTCTGCCTTTTGGATTCAGTACGGTTAGTTTCAAAGAAGCACCGCTTTTTTCATCCAAATGCTTAATTAATTTTTCTTCATTAGTGAGTCCTCTTCCAAAAGGTGCTGGGAATTCTATGTCTCCCCAATTCTGTCCACAGACGAATTGGGCTGTGTCATCAAGGCGTGCAACAGTATCTAACGGTATGAAGCCTCCCTTGGTTACTACTATGGGGTTTATTTCGAGATAGGCGTAACCAAGGTCAGCGTAAAACTTGAATAAACCTTTGATGAACTTGGTAACCATATCCTTTTCTTCATCAGGAAGATCTGTGGATAGTTTTTCTTTAATCTTAATGTCGTCAATGTTTGAGAGGATAGGAACCTGTATGGTCACAACAGTATCCCAAACTTCTTCGATGTCTACTCCTCCATGAGCAGAGAAGTGAATGGCATCCCCTTCCCTGTTGGAGGTTATGGCGACATAATATTCCTTGTTCTTATCATGGGGAACAAAGGGTTCGATTAGAAAATGGGTGAGCTTGTCCGTTACTTTTCCTATTGTAACTTCCTTGTTCATTCGCTCGTTTATCCAGTTCTTTGCCTCATTAAAGGTGGCGTTAAGAAGTATGAGGTTGTGTTTTCCTCTTTTTCCAATTAATTGATCCGGCTTGACTACCAACTTTTCTTTTGTTAACCAAGGATCTTGTTTGGCAAGGTCATCCATGGTTGTTTCTGGATCAATTAACGCTATTTTTCCCTCATATTTTTCAAGGCCTTTGAAATATTCAGACCAGTATTTTGCCATCATCTTTTTTCCATGATATTCACGTATGCCTCTTTGAGCCATTTTTTTGCCTCCAATCGCTTTCGTTTAATCTACTATTTGTTTTTGATGTAGGAAAGCATTCCACCCGCAAGGATGATGTTTCGCTGTCTTTCTGATAGTTCATAGTTTACCTCAAAATCTTTTTGCTTTGTAATATTTTTTACGATCAGCGGCTCATTGTTTGATATCACTGTCCTAATGTTGGGAATCTGGATTTCATCTCCAGACTCTATTCCATCATAATCAGTATCTGTTTTGAACGTCAATGGAATGATTCCGAAGTTGATTAGATTTGCTGAGTGTATTCTCTCAAAAGATTTTGCGATGACCGCTTTTACTCCTAAAAACATTGGGCATAAGGCTGCGTGCTCCCTTGAACTACCTTGGCCATAGCTTAATCCTCCTACGATGAGGTTGTGTTTTCCTTTATCTCTGTATTCTGCGGCTCTTTTAGGGAATGTGTCATCCACTATTTCAAACACGAACTCGGAGTACTTGGGCACGTTAGACCGGTATTTCATTCTACTCCCGGCTGGGATGATATGGTCTGTAGTGATTTTGTCCCCCACCTTGATGGTGACGATTCCAGAGATGTCTGCTGGCATCGGAGGATTAACTGGTGGTTCTCCAATGTTTGGACCCCGGCATATCTGAACTTGCTCTGGTTTGTCCGAGGGAAAAATAATCATGCTGTCATCTGTATAGAATTTCTCTGGCATCTCCACTTGAGGATAATCCATTTTAAGGTCTCTTGGGTCTGTCATTTTCCCTGTGATGACTGCTGCAGTAGCTGTTTCAGGGCTTGTCAAATATAGGTTTGCAGTTGTTGTTCCAGAACGACCAAAGAAATTCCTGTTGGATGTACGGATTGACACCGCATCTGTTTCAGGCGATTGGCTGTTTCCAATGCAGAATCCGCAGACGGGCTCCGTGATTCTCGCTCCTGTAGAATAG
>DATKTE010000312.1:0-5948 GCA_035531295.1 Alphaproteobacteria bacterium | reverse complement strand
AAGAGGACCTTATGTGACTTGAAAGCTTCCCATCTGCCATGGAACATTGGTATACCTGTGGCAACCGAATAGGCAATCAGTAGCGAGATATGGGTCTTTCCAACCCCCCTGGGCGCATGGATCATGGTGAGGCCTTGCTCAGGGATAATAGGGTTTAAAAGCATCTCTCTTGGCTTGATATCCCAGGACAGAAGATCCCTGATATTGATCGCTTTCAGCGTTTTCTTTTGAGGGGTACTGTGGATTTGACTTTTAACTACAGCTAACCCCTCCAACACATAGAGATCATTGAAGTCGGTAGGCTTTGTTTCTGTATTTTTGAAGGAGGGAAACACAATAGAGCAACCATGTTTTAGAGCTACTGCTTCCGCTGTGGTACGGCCGGTATTTATGTCTTTCCAATTGTCATCATCCCCTGCAATTATGATGGGACTTTTTGGATAGGCTTTCTTTAGCTCCTCAAGCACGGGCTCTATATTCCCCGCATCAAAGGCAACCACAACAGCCTGGTGAGTTGCCATGTAAAGGCTTGCCCCTGTGGCATAGCCTTCCACAACGATAATCGGTTTGCCATCTTCGAGAACACCTATTGAATGGAAACTGCCCTTTTTTCGACCACCTGTCAGAAAACGCTTGGAGCCATCTGGGTTAATCCATTGCAGACTCCAGAGTTTGCCCGCTATATCCTTAAGAGGAACCACAAGGATATCATTACGGAAACGAACACCGAAAGCTTCAACCTTCTTCTTGAGAAGATAGGGAGACGTTCCTGTCTCAGAAAGCGTGTCCCATTTCTCCAAAGAAAGAGTAGCCGTTTCTTCATACTTTCTCAGCCTTTCTTCCTCTGCATCTTGTTTGGCTTTCTCGATTTTCTCAACAAGATGTTCTCTAGCTTGAGAAGGCAGACTCTCAGCTTTCAAACTCCACTTTCCTTGAATATCTCGGCTCCAGTCTCCAAAAGCGCCGGCCATGTCATGATAAACATACCAGCCATCCTTTTTACCCTTTCCATGGTTGGAAAATCGATGGATCTGCCCATCTGCAATGATATCTTCTCTGCAAACAATTCCTGAGGTCAGCATGGCGTTCTTGAATTTATCAACCATTTAGACCTCCCTAAGAGGCGGTTGGCTGAAGCTCCACGCAATGGTACGGATAGAGTTCAACAGTTCTTTCATATCGCCCCCCTATTCCATTGAGAGAGAAGACCTTCAACGATTTCCCGAATGGGAACTCTCAACTGAACAAACGAATCCATTTGAGGGCTCCTTCTAGGAGCGCTATCAATGAGGTCGAGGACGCCATCACTTATAGAGTCATCCATTCCATTACCACGGGATTGAATAAACCAACAATCAGTGCTAGAGGTAAGGTGCAAGACTTTGATAAGCCCCTCAGTACCAATGAGGGGCTTTTCTTTATTCCAATTCATCATTATCGCACGTCTCCATTTTGGGCTTCAATCCAATGAGAAAAAGCACTTTTAGAGATGAGGATCTTTCGCCCTATCCGACGGATACAGCTGTCGAATCCATTGCTTTTTGAACGAAAAATAAGGGCTCGGATACCCCCTTCTGTGAAGGCTGGGTTACTCGTGGTGAGTTGCCTGATGGTGACGAAGTCGTCTACGCTTACGGAAGTTTGGTGGTGTTGATGATGAACGCTCATATTGAGTTCTCCTTTGTATTTTAAAAAGCAGCACTATTGCTGCCTACTTGGAGTAAGAATCAATTTTGAGAGAAAAGAAATGGGCGAAAGGGATCAAGGCAAAGGGGGGACCCCTTTCTCGCCTTATAAATACATTTAAATTCAATAAGATACGTGAAAGGGATTTTCGATGGGGTCACCCCTTACGTTTTGCTCGTCCTTGTTGCGATTCAGGCAAGCGCACTAAGGTTGCCATAGCATCGGCTAGTTTTTGGCTAAGGGGAGTCGTTTTATGACCAGCTAGTTTTTCTTCAAACAAAGCGGCTATTGCCTCTTTTTTTCCCTGATTTTCTCTCGTAATCTTCAGCTCCCTTATAACTTCTAGCATCATCTCTAAGTAGGGTGTGGTATATCCTGAAGCAATCGTAGGCATTGTATCTAAAGTGAGAAGATACTCATCAAGGACAGGGTGATAATCAATCCCTTTCTGGGTTGCCCACTCCAATCCTTTCTGAGGCTTTAGAGAGCTTTGCGCCCAATTGTCACGATCAAGATGGATAAGTTCAAAGGCACCTCCAAGAATAGCGGCTTTCACGAGGGTCACGTTCTCCTTGTAGAGGTCTGATCTCGAAAAGATGGGAGAAAATCTCATAAAAAGCAGGTCTTCTGGATTCTCTGACATGAAATCAAGGGCTTCTGAATCACAATGACTAATGATTGCGCAGAGCTGATGACTGGTCCATGAATCAAGTGCGGAGCATTTTTCATAAAATTCTCTTACCACAGAAAGGTCGTCTAATATTAAATTCTCCCCAGTGATTTCTGTGTAGGCTTTGAGAAGTGCGAGCGGAAAATATGACATATATTGATAAATCAGTTTTACAAATTTGGGGCGAGAGCGAATACAATGGTCCAACATATCAGGTTCGAAATCGAATGGTTCAATTGTGACAATATCGTCTACGGTTACAACACCATCTGCAGCGGTCACTGAGATCCCTGAAAAAATCTTCGTCCCCATCAGCTTACTTAATAAGTTACTTATTTGGCCATCGTAAATTGGCCCATATAGACTGTTAAGGGAAGTTATGTACATCAAACCTTGTCGAACATTTATGGGAGTACTGTCACATAGCCACTTTTTGCAAGAATCGATGCCATACTCATCTATTTTTTGTGTAACCTTCTTATTCACCCAAAGATCCTTTCATTCATGCTTTGGACAACTTTAGCTGTATGCGCTTCACTGAGATGAGCATATCGTTTCACCATCTGAAGAGTCTTATGTCCCAAAACCTCTGCAATTTCGGCAAGGGAAGCGCCATTCATAACGAGATAGCTAGCGCAACTATGGCGAAGGTCGTGAAAGCGAAAATTGTCGATATTGGCTCGTTTTAAGGCTGCTTCCCATGCAGAGCGGCTATCCCAAGATCTTTGTGGATTTGAAGGCGATGGGAAGACCAAATCGGACGTAATATTCCTAACCTTGCTATGAGCTTCCATCAGCTTCAGTGCATAATGAACGAGCGGCAATAAGCGCCTTTCCTTGTTCTTTGTATTATGCAAGGTAATAACACGGCGTTGCCAATCAACTTCACTCCAGCATAGGTTGATGAGCTCCCCATGCCTTGCCCCCGTACTGAGGGCCAGAACAACAAGTGTGTGGAGTTGGGGATTCGTTGAGACTTTGCAGGCTTCCAGAAGCCGTTCACGCTCCTCATCGTCTAAGAAGCGCACCCGTCCTCGAGGTTCTGATAATTTGGAGATCTTTCGCATGGGATTTTCATGGATCCATTCCCATTCATTAGCCGCTATAGTAAGGGCGTGACCTAAGGCCACCATGTATCGATTGACAGTAGAAGGGCTACGTTGTGTAGTATTACTACCTTTAGAAACCTTTCTGCCTGTAGAGTTTAGAAGCTTATCTCGCTGCTCAATGATGAGAGCCCTCGTGAGATCAGATAAAAGGTAAGATCCAATTTCTTTTCTCCACCAATTTAATAGCTTTTTGACATCCACAAAACGCTTAGGATTTTTCTTCTCAATCTCACGAAGATATCGATCAATAAAATCTGAAATAGTATGCTTTTTAGCTTCTAAAGTCTTAAAATATCTGCCCTCCCGTATGCTGGCCTCTGTTTGCTTCGCCCATTCTTTTGCATCTGTCTTGCGCTCAAAGGTAGCCGATTGAGAGGGAAACCCCTTCAAGCGAACCTTCGCTCTATACCCTGTTGTTCCATCAGCACTGCGTCGTGTTTCGATCGTAGCCATAGTCCATCCCTCATTGATGAGAAGAGTCTATAGCGAAACATAAACGATGACAACAGGCCTTAAACCGTTAGATTCTTTATATTTATGTATGAAAAATGCCAAAATATAGGATATTTATTGTGGCAAGGGACAGCTGCGGGACAGTTTGCAGAAATTTAAGAGAAAAAACCCCGCGATTTAGGAATGAGCAAAGAACCTTCAATGACGCTCGTCATATGTCTTTTGTTATTCTCTAATGTCCCATGAGCGTCCCATGAAGCCATTTTAAGAGGAAAAATATTTACAAAAATCCTTTAAAACTGGCGGAGGGAGTGGGATTCGAACCCACGGTACGCTTACACGTACAACGGTTTTCGAGACCGCCCCGTTCGACCGCTCCGGCATCCCTCCAAGCGTTGAACCTACCGGAGCTGGACAAATGGTTCAAGAGGGAACGGGAAAATCTATCAATTCCACAATGTTTATACACTTGTATTCAAGAAAAAAAGCTTTTTTCATCTTTAATAGCCCAAGCATCATTGGGCTTAGCGGTAGACAACCTCTACGATTTCGTAGGATTTGTGGCCTTTACCCGGCGTTGTAATATCGCATGTATCCCCAACGGATTTCCCAATCAATGCTCGCGCTAAAGGTGAGCTGATGGACAAAAGACTTTTCTTGACATCTGCTTCATCAACTCCAACGATTTGATAGGTGATTTTTTCACCTGCTTCTTCCTCAACCAACGTCACAGTGGCCCCAAATTTTATGTCTGTTCCAGAAAGTTTCCCGACATCAATAACTTCTGCCCGAGCCACTTTGTCTTCCAGTTCTTTAATGCGACCTTCAATAAACCCCTGACGTTCACGCGCAGCGTGATACTCTGCGTTTTCAGAAAGATCCCCATGCTCGCGAGCTTCAGAAATTGCTTTGATAACAGCATAACGCTCTACGTTTTTTAAATGTTTAAGTTCTTCTTCGAGCTGTTGAAGACCTCCAGCTGTCATCGGTAATTTTTCCATAAAGAATTCAATCTGTTGGTTAATAAGAGAAGCAAGTTTACCATAAACTGTTCTCGATGAAAACATTCGTTACTGACCCAGATACGCTTTCAAAATGGGGTGGATAGAATTTTTTAAAAGGCGAGTAGGATTTCCCGCCTCTAATATTTTCCCCGATTCAAGAAAGAGCATGTGATCTGCAAGGTCCACAGCTTCTTCCGGTTGGTGCGTTGTGAGAATCAGGGTTAACTGAAACTCTTCACAAACAGAGTTGAGGAGCTCTAACATTTCTTTTCTTAAACCCGGCCCTAAGGGCCCTAAAGGCTCATCAAGAAGCAATAGAGGTTTTTGCCTCAATAGACTGCGCGCTAAGGCAACCCGCTGTCGCTCTCCGCCTGAGAGCTCAGAAGGGTACCTTTCTTTTAAAGGATAAATCCTGACTTTGTTTAATATCTCCTGAACTTTCCTTTTTTCATCTGCAGAAAGCTTCAGGCAAGGCTTAAGTCCTAAGGCTACATTGTTCCAAACGGTTAGGTGAGGGAAAAGATTGTGGTCTTGGAAGAGGAGAGTGAAAGGTCGCTTTTGAGGCGGAAGCGTTGTCAAGTCCTCTCCCTCCCACAGTATTGCACCTTCCTTAGGGTTAAGAAATCCAGCAATCAAGGATAAAAGCGTACTTTTACCTGCCCCACTTGCTCCCACGAGAAGAGTTTTAGACCCCTTGGGAAGTGAAGCAGAGGCATCTAAGTCAAATCCTTGTCGTTGAAAAATAATATTATGTAGCTGCAGTCCGGTCATCAGTTCTTAATATCCAGTGAGGAAGTTGATAAAGAAAATAGCAAAGGAGGAGTAATATAAGGGCTGTGCCCATACATTTTTCAAAATGCCTTCCCATCTGTTGATAGAAAAGGCTTGCAAGCCCAGGGCAATCTGGGCTTGGAAAGAAAGCCAACGAGGGAAAATCCCCTGCAGATAAGGCGCACCCCAAGCCGAGCGCCGTTGCAAAGGGTTTTTTTAGCAACGGCCATTGAATTATGGTAAACTTTTGAAACG
>DATKTE010000311.1:0-3863 GCA_035531295.1 Alphaproteobacteria bacterium | reverse complement strand
CCTGATATAAGCGTTTTTAATGGGAATTCAGTTTTATTAATATCTTCTATAGTTGGTTTCTGTTGGGGTGCAGCTGGTGGCCGCACAGGAAATTTAACCTGACCGCCTAGTAAGATAAGTTCGCCGATTTGCAGTTGTGCTGTAATATCTCCCTTTTCTGCTTCCGGTAACAAGAACAAAACAGCTTCATTATCTTCCTCATTTTTTTTTGCACGGCCAATCAAAAACCCGCGTTCTGCAACATCCTGCTGATTTACATCACGGAAAAAAGGGTAAGGGGCATCTGAGAGCCCAACTTGTACCCATGCATTTCTCCAGACGTACTCGCTCCGAGTTAAGGCATAAAATCTTTTACTGAGCCTACCAACGCGTGCAATTTGGCTTGGAGGTAATAAAAGTACGATTTTGGCAGCGAGTTCTTCAGGTAATTCGACTCCTGTAATAGATGATTTAAAATTAAAGAAAGGCGTAGATTCTTGATTATCCAGAAGGGTTGAAGGTGCGTGGCGAGTTTGGCCCAGTTCTTCCGCTCCACCTTCTTGATCCATTGCCCATGCGCTGTGAAGGGTAAGAATAGTCAATAAAAAGGAAAATACATACTTCATAAAACAACTCCTAAATAAAAAAATTCATATAAAATTCATATAAACTTGGCTTGTATCATTTAATTTAATTGGATGTCAACGTAATTGATGGTAAGTAAACCTAAATAAATTTCCTAAAGATGTCTCCTATTTTTTCTTTGATTTTGAGGCTGCCAGGCTCCATAATATAAAGTGATAAACACACAGGTCCTCAAAATGAAACACCTTACACTTAATCAGCTTAAGCAAGAAAGGCTGGATTGCTTTGGTTCCTGCAGAACCTCGCAAACACGGTGCCGCCGCTCGTCTTTGCGAGGGCAAAACCCGAAGCAATCCAGAAACTTAAGTTCATTACTCCCTTCTCCAATTTTTTGGTGGCACGAGCTCCTACAGAATTCTATCGCTTAATCCGGATAGAACACATTCTTTGTTTTGCCGATAATGTTTTTGGTGACAAAGACAAAGCCTATTCATGGTTACTTCGCCCTAATCGTTCTTTAGATAATCGCACGCCTTTGAATCTCCTTCATAATGAAACGGACATACACCAAATTGAAATTCTTCTTGGGCGTATTCAACACGGCATCTGTTCATAGGCTCCTTCCTGGAGTCGGAAATATTTAACGATTCCTCTCTTGTGACAAAAGCGAATCTGCTCTAAAAAAGAATAAATCTATCATTTTAAATTTAGGATCATAAAAATGGCCATTTTACCGGACACTTGGATTCGAGAACGCGCCCTCCAAGGTATGATTGACCCCTTTGTTGAGCACCAGGAAAAGCAAGGCGTCATATCCTATGGTCTTTCCTCTTATGGCTATGATGCCCGCGTATCCGATGAGTTCAAGATCTTTACGAACGTTGATAACGATGTCGTAGATCCTAAGAATTTTTCCTCAACAGGCTTTGTCGATCGACAAACCAACATTTGTGTGATTCCACCCAACAGCTTTGTTCTTGCAAGAACGGTTGAATATTTTCGCATCCCTCGGGATGTCCTTGTCATTTGCCTTGGCAAATCCACCTATGCCAGGTGTGGTATCATTGTCAATGTGACGCCCCTTGAACCTGAATGGGAAGGGCACGTCACCCTTGAATTTTCAAATACAACGCCACTCCCCGCCAAAATCTATGCAAATGAAGGCGCTTGCCAATTCCTTTTCTTAAAAGGAGATTCTCTTTGTGAAACCTCCTATCGAGATCGCCATGGAAAATATATGGGACAAAAGGGAGTGACTTTGCCAAAGATTATTGAAGAAAAAATAACAATACGTGAGGCGTCATAATGGATAAAATTGCAATTCGAGGCCGTATTCCTCTTAACGGAGAAATCAAAATTAGCGGTGCAAAAAATGCCGCACTTCCATTAATGGCAACATGTCTTCTTACCGATAAACCTCTTCATCTCATCAATGTTCCCAAGCTTTCCGACATCGCTAGTATGTCTGAACTTTTATCCCAGCTTGGTGTTGCAATTGAGCTTGGCACTTCTTCAGACGATCAAACAATGCAACTGTGTGCAAAAGATCTTTCAAGCACAACAGCACCTTATGATGTCGTCCGAAAAATGCGAGCATCCGTTCTTGTTTTAGGGCCTCTTGTCGCCCGTTCTGGCGAAGCTCACGTTTCCCTCCCTGGAGGGTGTGCGATAGGAACACGCCCCATCGACCTTCATCTGAAGGGCCTTGAAGCTTTAGGAGCTCAAATAACCTTGAAAGAAGGATATGTTCATGCCTATGCACCTCAAGGATTAACTGGAGCTACCTTCACCTTCCCAATGGTTTCAGTGACGGGCTCGGAAAATCTTTTGATGGCAGCAACCCTTGCCAAAGGACAAACCCGTCTTATCAATGTTGCTCGTGAACCCGAAGTTACAGATCTTGCCCATTGTTTAAATGCTATGGGCGCAAAAATCTCAGGAATGGGTACGGATACGCTTATTATTGAAGGCGTAAATCAGCTTAATGGAACGACCCATCGGGTTATTGCTGATCGGATTGAGGTCGGAACCTATGCTATGGCAGCTGCTTTAACAGGAGGAAAAATTCGCCTCAAGGGAGCGAGCCTCGAACTCATTCCAACCGCAGGTTCTCTTTTGCAGCAAGCGGGCGTTTCTTTGAAAGATGAAGGGGGTGACCTTCTCGTTACAGCTCCAATCAATGGTCTTCAAGGCGTTGACGTTATGACTGAACCTTTCCCGGGCTTTGCGACCGACCTTCAGGCTCAATGGATGGCTCTTATGAGTGTTGCAGAAGGAGCTTCTATGATCACAGAAACTATTTTTGAAAACCGCTTCATGCATGTGCCCGAGCTTTGTCGAATGGGAGCTAATATCACTGTTCATGGATCTTCTGCCCTAGTCAGAGGTGTTAAGGGGCTCAAAGGGGCTCCCGTTATGGCAACCGACCTAAGGGCTTCTGTTTCCCTTGTTTTAGCTGGACTTGTGGCGGAGGGAGAAACAATTATTAGCCGCGTTTATCATCTGGATCGAGGCTATGAACAGGTCGAAGAAAAATTAAGAGCCTGTGGGGCTGACATTCGGCGAGTCAGGTAATATATATAAGTAAAGTTGAAACCTTAAGATGGAAGACAATGTCTTATAAACCTTTACAAATGACGGCCGAAGATAGAGATGACCTTCAAGTTATGGCGGCCTGTCTTCAAGATGCCCTGATTCCTCTTTCTGGAATAGAATATGATCCTGAAGGGGGCCACTTTCACTTAATAGCGAATCGATTTTGTTGGGAATGTGAACCTGAAAACATCGATGGCCTTTCATATCATGCTCGTGTTTCAGCAGGTATCGCCTTTCATCATGTGAAAGATGTTCATAAAAAGGGACTCGATCTGCAGAACAAAAATGAGCTCATCAATCTTCTCACCATTCGTCACGAGGAAAATGACTGTATTTATCTTATCTTTTCTGGGGAAACGGAAATTAAACTCATTATAGATAAGCTAAGTTGTCATCTTAAGGATATGGATGAGCCTTACCCAACGGCGAATAAACCAGATCATCTTTAGAAATTTCCCCTCACCCGCCCTTTGGGCGACCTCTCCCACAAGGGGAGAGGTGATTATCTTATCTTCCTCTCCACTTATGAAAGAGGTCATCCTCACAACATTAAAATATGTGAAGAACCTACCTCTCCCCTTGTGGGTGAGGTCGCCCAAAGGGCGGGTGAGGGGGCCTCAGTACTTACAAAATCCGCCCCTCCAAAGAGAAGCGGATTATTAATAGCCTTACATTTTTTTTGCTTTGTAAAAACTCGCAGCTTT
>DATKTE010000310.1:0-3841 GCA_035531295.1 Alphaproteobacteria bacterium | reverse complement strand
TTAGACTCTCTGTATGAGACAGTAGGCTGGGTTCCTCAAGAATGCTACTTATTAAATGACACAATTAAGAATAATCTTCATTTTGTATGTCCTGAAGCTACATCTGCTGATATTGAAGACGCCTTAGATCGAGCACATCTTCTTAGTTTCATTAAAAACCTACCCCAGGGTCTTAACACAACTGTGGGTGATCGTGGTTTAAAATTATCTGGGGGAGAAAAACAACGACTTTCTCTTGCTCGCCTTTTTCTTAAAAAGCCAAAAATTTGTATCTTTGATGAAAGTACTTCATCTTTAGATAAAGACACAGATTTCATCATTCAAAATAATATTGAAAAATTTCTCTCCAGTATGACGAAAATCATAATTACGCATCGCCCATACCTCGCCCATAAGGTCGATCAAATCATAACCCTCAATAATCATTTTGTTGCTGAAAAACCATCAGTTGATCAATCTAACGTTAGCTTTTTTAATGTAAAATCCAAATAAATTTCAACATAAGAAAAGGATAAATCATGTAATACAGAACACTTGAGGTATTTAAAAAACTTGAATTGTCCGCTTTGATTCCTCAAAAGCGAAGACTACGAGAAGTTCATAAACTTAATCCTAAGGTTTTGGAATTCGTAAATGAAAAAATCCAAGAGAATTCTTCTATTAGGAGACCTCCAAGTTTTGAAGAGCCTTCATTATAAGTCAGTCTGATTTCGCGACTTTTTATAGCCTCACGGAATAAACCCAGGTATGTTTGGATCGCTCCTTTTGTTCACTAGTTTATTCTAGTATTTCCTCATTCTGATGCAACCAGGATCTTCAACCAACAAGTCGTTTCGCCCTAGTATTGGGGGGGGGTAACATGGTTTAGTTGGCAAAACTCTCCTAGCGTCTCTGAGTTTTGCTATCTGCCCATTACGACAAATTGTCTAAGGTATTTTGAGACTAGGTCGATTTTACCCATTGTGCAAACTCCAAGTTTTCTTACTGGCATTAGAGTTTGTTGTCTCCATTTGTTAAAACTAATCAATTACTTAATTGAGGATTTCATTGGTTCACTTATTTTTCTCTGGTGCGCGAGGTCTTGTTTTTTCAGTTTGTATTTTCTAAAATGGCACCTTTAAATGCCGGTGCCTGGCATCGTTTTTTCATGGTCTAATTTTTGAATTTGTTATCCCTGTTAATTTTTTCATAGTTATTAATTAGTGTCTGTAATAGTAAGCTAGTCCTTCGTGGGATTTGTGGCCCTGTCCTGCGGTAAGTTTGCTCGCTTTGCTTGTTTCCAACACCGTTCCGTAGGTGCTGTTATCTGGCTTGATGTGAGGAAAAACTTTGAGTTTTACACCTAATAGTCCTGCTGTCCGGAGAAATTTCTTATGCATGGCAATCTTTCTTTTATTGTTAACCCCATTAAGGACAGAGATGTTGGGGTAGTTTTTGCTCCCTGTGATTTTGAATTATCTGTCGATGCGATTACAGTGTCAATACTAAAATTTACATAATAGAATTGATAACATCATTAATATGATGAACCTTTAAAGGAAACCTGGCATGCACCGAGGTTCTCCAGAGATTCTGGCAGAGACTTGCGCCTCCCTTGCGCGAGACGTTGTTTCGCGTTCTCTAATGCTATTCCTTGGGCTTTTTGACTGGGAGAAAAACCTTGGAGTTTGATGTGATAGCCCAACAAATCAAATCCTTTTTGACTTCCTCCAACAAAAGTTTTTTAGGCCTGAGACTGAGTCTTAATTCATCTAAAATCTGGAACATTTCTTTCCGCATACGTCTGAGGATATGCCTTTGGGCTATAACCAAAAGTTGTGTATGAGAGGGGATTAGGTAGCGTATTTTTTGAGTTGAAACACACAAAGGAGATACGCCATGAAGAAGACTACAGTAATACCCTTTCCTGATGCAAATCTTTCTGTAAGCGATGCCTTAACAGAAGTGCTAAAGAAAGGAGCCCAATCTTTGCTGAAGCAAGCTATAGAACTGGAAGTGACTGAATTTTTAACTCAATATTCTGACTTACAAAATGCTCAAGGACATCGTCAGGTGGTTCGTAATGGGTACCTTCCGGAGAGGAATTTGCAGACGGGTTTAGGCAATATATTCAATTCAAGTTCCGCGGGCGCGAGACTGGGGCGCCCAGGGGATTAAGTTTACCTCTTCTTTGCTTCCCCCTTATCTGAAGCGCACGAAGAGTATGGAAGAGGTGTTGCTGTGGCTTTATTTGAAGGGACTTTCGAGTGGGGAGTTTCAAGAAGCGCTCGCGAGTCTTTTAGGACCCCAGGCATCCGGTTTCTCCGCATCGTCAATTTGTCGGCTGAAAGAGATATGGGTTCAAGATTTCAAAACATGGAACAAGAGGAATCTCTCGAAGAAACGGTATGTGTATTTTTGGGTGGACGGGATTTATCTTGAGGCCCGCTTAGAACAAAAGCAATGCATGTTAGTCATTATTGGAGCAGGTGAAGCGGGCAAGAAAGAGCTGATAGCTTTAAAGGGGGGATTTAGAGAAAGCGAATTATCATGGAGGGAGTTCTTGCTTAATTTGAAAGCTCGGGGGTTAGAGAAAGGCCCTCAATAAGGTTTACGGCAAATCCAGAAGGCAGCGATGTTGGGTTCATAAAACGGCTAATGTTCTCAATAAATTGCCTCAAAAGCTCCAGCCTCGAGCAAAGGCCATGATTCATGAGATTTGGGGAGTTGAAACAAAAGGAGATGCAAGCAAGGCCTTTGATAAATTCATAAAAACATATGAGGATAAACATCCTAAAGCGACAGACTGCCTGATCAAGGACCGTGACTCTTTGCTAACATTTTATGATTTTCCGGCGGCTCATTGGCACCACATTCGAACGACCAATCCAATAGAATCAGTCTTTGCAACGGTCCGTCTCAGGACTGAAAAAACAAATGGATGTCTATCCTTAGAAACAGGAGAATCTATGACATTTAAATTTATTGAATCAGCAAGCAAGCGTTGGCTACGCCTTCGAGGGCCTCAGCATATAGCTGACGTCATCAGAGGGGTTAATTTTAAAAACGGGCTTGCCTTCATCAAAGAAAACGATGTTGTTAAACTAGAAACTGAGGACCTTGAAAAATGCGCTGCTTAACCTCCTCATACACAACTTTTGACAAAAGCCCTATGCCTTTTTCATAAGACAAGAATGATGTCATCTTGAAAACGTACATAAAAACAATCGCGCGCGCTATCCAACGTTCCATACCATGATCAAAGGAAGTCAAATACAAAGCCCCCAAAATAGGAGAAAGGCTACCGCTTTTTGGAATATCGCTTTTGCAATGGAGTGAGAAACCTATACGGAGAATGGTTCGTTCACAATAGGCAATCATGGTTTCCTGGAGATGGTGAGCCCAATCGAGGGTTTTTACCTGTTGTATGAAAATGTCATGATTGAGGGAGGCATAATAACTTTATTTGATTAATAAAAATATGGTTTTCTGTTGGATCAAATAACATTAGAAGTCACTTTTCTTGTGTAACTTTTCTTGTTGACACTGTAATCGCATCAACAGATAATTCAAAATCACAGAGAGCAAAAACTACCCCAACATCTCTGTCCTTAATGGGGTTAACAATAAAAGAAAAGGAAGATTGCCATGCATAAGAAATTTCTCCGGATATCTGGGCTGTTATGTTTTAAGCTCAAGGCTTTCTTTCGCACCAAGCCAGATAATGGCGTCTGCGGAACAGCGCTAATGAGTCTCGCAAGCCAAAGAACCCAGGGTCGTGGTAGTAATAGACTAGAAGGGCAGAACCAATGGATGATAGGAAAATAAAAGCTGTGTCAACGCAATTTAGAAATGTCCGGTT
>DATKTE010000309.1:0-13210 GCA_035531295.1 Alphaproteobacteria bacterium | reverse complement strand
CACGTTTAGCTGCTCGCAGTCTGCGATGGCAGAAGGACTCCCATCCTCATGCGAATGGTGAAAGATATCATGAGAGTTTTTGCCGAGCACTTCATCTTCGCTCCAACCCAGCATCTTGCAAGCAGCCAAATTAATAAAGTTTATTAGGCCTTCTGCAGTCAACACCATTAGGCCTTCCCCGAGTGATGATGTGATGTCACGCAAATGCTGTTCATTCTGCTCAATCTGCATTTTGGCCTGATTCAGAGCACGTGTTATTTTTTCGTTTCTGAGCAGAGCTTCTTCTAATTCTTGTGTACGGGAACGTACCTGGTTTTCTAAACTAATGGTGGCATGGAAAAGACCAAAATCTGTCAGTTTGTCATTCTCAGCTTCTTCTGTGCGATCTATTAAGGCCTCAACAATCTTATTGAGTCGCTCGATTTCTTGGCGTAGAAGTTCTACTTCATTATCATTACCCGGCATCTCAGTTGTCATTCGGCTCTCTTCCTTCGCCGAGGGCGAGCCCAGTAATTGTCTGGTTGATATGGACACCCATAAATTGTTCGCCGTATGTGCTGAAACCAATGACATTGTTCTTTTTGAAAATTTTCTCCACAGCTCCTCTTAAGCCATTGTGACTCATTTCAAGGTTTCGGAGAATGCAGTCACAGGCAAGTACGAATTGTGGTTGGCCAATTTCAGTATGAATGTTTGCAAAAGTCTGCTCTAAGTTTGCAAGAAAATTCTCCCCATGTGCGATCCTAAGCACAATTCCTCTATCGATCGCGCAAAAGAATGTCATGCTGTCATCGGGATTGATGCTTTGAATGGAACGAACGTAGTCCATTCCATTGATGCGCACGACAACCGGAAATGCCGTAAATTGTTCTGTACTCAGGTTTTCAACTTGAGTTCCCAAGATTCGAGCGTATTCTTTTGCCGCAGGAAGTCCATTGATTTCAATGACAAGTCGTTCCGCGGCGTTCGCTTTTGTTACAATCAATTTCTCGTGGTTACCGACTAAATGCTGTCCCTTGAAGAGCTTAAATGGGTAAATTGTATTGATGATTACAACTGCTACGCTGTCAGTGCGAAAGGCCCCATCACAAAACACCCACGTATGCTTATAATTTTGATCGTCCCCCGCTGAGCCACCAAAAAGTCCAATGTTTCCAAGGGCTTTCTGAAAAGTATTAACAACTGGTTCTTCACGCTTAGAAAGACCGTCAATAAGCATGAGAGCAAAACTGTTTTTAGGCCCCGCGTCTGGTTTTTTCCCTTCCAACTGTTGCAGTAAGGCGTCAATAAAATTATATCCTTTGCTTGCTTCAAACTGCTGCAGCTCATCATGGTGGCCCACAACGGCTAAAAAACTGCTTGACGGAAAGCTTGCACCAGAAAGGCTGTATTCTCGATACCCTGCAGGCCCTATTTCACCTGCGGTTGTACAACCCACGACAGGTATATTGGGGAACAGTAGATTCATTTCACTGGCCAGTGCATCAAGATCGTAATGACTGGAGCAGAAAAAAATTACAAGTGCTGTATCATGTCCGGATAGGGCCGCGTGTAATTCTTGTACGGCCTTACGCGGATCTTTTGAAGAAGACTGGCCAGTTCGGATATGGTCGTGAGTGCTCAATTGCAATCTCCATGGTTATAATTCATTACACTGCAATCGATTAAATAGACTCTTCACCAAACGCTTTTTTCATTTTTTCCCCCTAGAGGAAATTCGAAAATAAACTGTCACTAATATAGGGAAAAGAATGAGGGTAATAAGAGTTGACCATTGCACCATAAATCTAAACATGATGAACTCTATAAGGATCTCCCTTTTTGTACGTTTTTTTCTCCTATGTTTAATTAATAAAGAGAATTCTTTAAAAATGAATTAACATCGCTGTTTGCCATTCATGGAGACGAAGCTTTATCCTTATGAAAAGGTTATGGGTAATTTGGTTTGCATTCTATAACATCCCTCATAAGCCGTCATCGTTAGATGCACAGTCAGACACCCCCGGAGGAGCCCTAACTATTACCCACAAGTTTTGACAGTGATACGGCAATAGACATAAGCTTCTCCTCAAAACGGCTGACTGTCAAATCAAGCTGAATTAATACACATAAAGAAAGGCACAGAAGGTCTATCTGCCTTCCTTTTCGATCCCTTTCCAGTACGCATATCTTTCAAAGTCTTGATGATTCCGAATGAAGGAATAATGATTTGAAGTTTCAGGATTTTCCTGGTCCACCTCTCTTGCTAGCTCTCGATACATGAGGGAGGCAATGGCAGCACTAAATTGGCTAAAGATCGTGCCAATCGTAATAGATAAGGGGAGAAGAGCTGTGAATTCAAAGTTTTTGAATATTAAGGAATAATGGTTAATTTCATCAATTTTCAATGATAGAATTTAATATGATTTCTTTATACCGCCATGATATTAAATCCGGCATCAATATAAGCAATACTCCCTGTGATAAGCTGGGCTTCATCACTGACTAAGAATCGAGCATATGAGCCAACACCCTGAGTAGAAATGCCTTCATGTTCGGGAGATTCTTGTTTTGCAATTTTAAGCAGGGAGTCAAAATCCATAATACCGCTTCCTGCCCGTGTTGCAATTGGTCCTGGAGAAAGGGCATTTACGCGAATCTTCTTTTCTCCCATTTCTGCCGCAAGATATTTTACAACTCCGTCTAAAGCAGCTTTGACTGGTCCCATTACGCCGTAATGTTTAACAACTTTTTGTCCTCCCAGATAGGTTGTTGTTAACATCGTGCCCCCATTCGTCATGAGTGGCTCAGCCAAACGTGCAAGATTGAGGAAAGAATAACAAGAAATGTCCATAGCTGTTAGAAAACCCTCACGAGAACAGTCAACGACACGCCCTTGTAAATCAACTTTGGGAGCGAAGGCAACGGCATGAAAAAAGAAATCGAGAGTTCCCCATTTTTGTTTTATTGCATCAAACAAGGCTTTCATCTGAGCATCATCTTGAACATTTAAGGGCATGATAATATCGGCTTTTAGTTTTTCTGCGAGTGGACGAACATAAGGCTCTTCCTTCTCATTCTGATAGGTGATCGCTAATTCGGCCCCCGCTTCTTGAAAGGCTTTGGCGCACCCCCAAGCAATGGAATGTTCATTTGCAATACCAACAACTAAACCTTTTTTACCCGTGAGACTTATCATTTCTAACTTCCTTTAAAGTTTGTTCGTCGTTACTCATCCATTAAACAGGTATTTGATTAAATTATTGTTAAATATTGATAATATTTATTATGTTGCCATTAAAATACTTCTACTTAATATTAATTTAATTAAATAATGTTATTGTTTTTTAATAAAAGAGGAGAAATAATCATGAACAGGGTAAAAGAGAAAGTCATTATCATTACGGGAGCCGCATCAGGAATTGGTAAAGCAACTGCCATATTATGCGCTCAACAAGGTGCAAAGATCGCTGTTACGGATATTAGCGATGAAGACGGAAAAAAAGTTGTTAAACAAATTGAAGACACTGGCGGCCATGCGCACTTTTGGCACTTGAATACGGCTGATGAAAAAGAGGTCCAGAAAGTCTTCAGCGAAATCAATAAAGAGTTCGGGAAAATAGATGTTCTCGTTAATAATGCAGGAACGTCTGGGGTTAATAAACCCACGGATGAAATTACGGAAGCAGAATGGGACGCTGTGATGGACGTCAATGTTAAGGGTGTTTTCTTCTGTACAAAGCATGTGATCCCTTACTTAAAAACAAATAAACAGGGAAGCATTATTAACTTATCTTCCATCTATGGACTTGTAGGAGCCCGTGATATACCCCCCTACCATGCCTCTAAGGGGGCTGTTCGCTTGATGGCTAAGACGGATGCAATGTTTTACGCAAGAGATAAAATAAGAGTGAATTCCATTCATCCTGGATTTATCTGGACAGCCTTTACTGAAGGATTTGGAGAAAAGTTTCCGGGGGGTATTGAAGCCTATAAGAAGCACATGGGTGGCTTAATGCCCTTAGGTCATATGGGGGAACCTAATGACATTGCTTACGCCATACTCTTCCTTGCATCAGATGAATCCAAGTTTATGACTGGCAGTGAGGTCGTCATTGATGGAGGTTATACGGCGAGATAGACAATGAAGTATATTGAAAACAAAACATTCGATGAGATTAAAATTGGAGACTCAGCTGAACTTGTGCGTACACTAACAAAGAAGGACATTGACGTTTTTGCAGTCATGTCCGGAGATGTTAATCCAGCTCATGTCGATAAAGAGTACGCAGAAAGTGATCTTTTTCACAGAATTGTCGTACAAGGTATATGGGGCGGGGCGCTCATTTCAAATGTCTTAGGAACCGAGTTGCCAGGTCCGGGTGCGATATATCTCGGGCAAACCTTAACCTTTAAAAAGCCAATAAGCATTGGAGATAAAATAACCGTAAAAATCACCGCTCAAGCGAAAAATTCTAAAAAAAAGGAAATAACTTTCTTTTGCTCAATAACCAATCAAAGGAATGAAGAGGTTACAAGTGGAATTGCTATCATCCTTGCACCTACGGAAAAAATTCGACGCCCACGTATTGAACTCGGAGAAATCGTTCTGAGGAAGCCTGGGGAACTTTATGAGGACCTTCTAAAAATTCTCCACAAGGTTAACCCAGTCAAAACGGCAGTGATACACCCTGTTGATGACGTCTCTTTATTAGGAGCCATCGAATCTGCCCAAGCAAAAATCATTATCCCCATATTAATTGGTCCAGAAGATAAAATTCGGGCTGTCGCCAAAAGTCTCAAGCTTGACTTAAGCCCCTATAAAATCATTTCAACTCCCCACAGTCAGGCTGCAGCCGAACTGGGAGTGTCTCTTGCACGAAAGGGCGAGGTTGACGCCTTGATGAAGGGTGCTCTTCACACGGAGGAGCTAATGCATGCTGTTGTCGATAAAGAGACAGGAATTAGTACGGACCGTCGCATAAGTCATGTTTTTGTCATGGATATTCCAACCTATCCCCGATTGATGCTTGTTAGCGATGCGGCCATTAATATCGATCCAACCTTGGAAGAAAAGAAAGATATAACCCAGAATGCCATTGATCTTGCTCATGACATCGGAATCAAGCATCCAAAAGTTGCAATTATTTCAGCCGTAGAAACGGTCACCCCTAAAATTCAAAGCACAATCGATGCTGCAGCCCTTTGCAAAATGGCTGACCGGAGACAAATTACGGGCGGTATTTTGGATGGTCCCCTTGCATTTGATAATGTGGTTTCAAAAGAGGCGGCAAAGATTAAAGGCATTATCTCACCCGTTGCGGGACAAGCAGATGTGGTCATTGTACCTGATCTTGTATCAGGGAACATCCTTGTTAAACAATTAGAGTATTTAAGCGATGCCCAAAGCGCGGGGGTAGTCTTAGGTGCTAAGGTTCCTATCATTTTGACGAGCCGTTCTGATGCAGCCATTGCCCGTTTAGCCTCAAGCGCGCTCGCTGCTATCATGGTTTATCAGAAGCTTACGTCGAAGGGAAACAAATCATGACGCAAGCTGCCCTCACTCTTAATTCTGGGTCATCAAGTATAAAGTTTGGGCTCTATTCAATGGAGAAAGAACCTCTTCTTATCTGTCAGGGAGAATATGAGGGATTCCCGGAAAGACTTCATTTTTCTGCTCATAATGTTCACGGCAGTCTAGGAGATGAAATTATTCATGCCAAGGCTAACTTTGAGGTGGCACTTCGTCATTTGCTCGATTGGATAAAGAAAACTTACCCTAAAATTCATCTAGCAGCTGCAGGTCATCGCATCGTTCATGGGGGAGCACGCTATTCACATTCTGTTCGAATCGATCAAAATGTTCTCAAATATCTAGAAACCTTAATTCCTTTTGTTCCTTTACATCAACCTAATAATTTAGCTGGATTTCTCACACTCCAGAAGCTACATCCTACCCTTCCTCAAATTGGCGTTTTTGATACTTCCTTTCATCACACGCAACCGAAGTTAGCGACCCTTTTTGCTCTCCCCTATCATTTTTGGGAAGATGGCATAAGACGGTATGGTTTTCATGGTCTTTCTTATCGATATATATCAGGGACTTTACCCACATTAATTGGTGAAAAAGCAAAAGGTAAAACTGTTGTTGCACACCTCGGAAACGGAGCGAGTATGTGTGCTCTTAATGATTTAAAGAGTATTGCAACAACGATGGGATTGACCGCTCTTGATGGACTTCCTATGGGAACGAGGTGTGGAAGCATTGATCCAGGCGTTCTTCTTTATCTAGCTTCCGAAAAGGGATACACCAACACAGAGATGACAGATCTTCTTTACAAGAAATCAGGTCTCTTAGGTCTTTCGGACAAGAGTAATGATATGAGAGAACTCCTCGGCCTTAAAACACCTCAGGCAAATGAAGCCGTCGACTATTTTTGTTACCACATCCAAAGGAAACTGGGGTCTTTAGTCGCAGCCCTTGGAGGGCTTGATACCTTCGTTTTTACGGGAGGAATTGGTGAGAACGCGCCTCTGATTCGTCAAAAGGTATGTGAAGGACTCAAATGGCTGAACATAGAGTTTGATCAGGATCTTAATTCTTCACCTGCATCTCACGCCTTTCAAATCAATACGCCTCATAGTCAAACCTCTGTTTGGGTTATTCCAACGAATGAAGAAATCATTATTGCAAAGGATGTCGCTAAACTTACCCAAGATGGATAATTGAAATTTATAATATTACAGAGGAGTTTGTGTAATGAGTTCAAATGATAAAGACAAGGAAAAAACCTCAACAATTCAACCTAAGCAAAGTGCATCTTATTCAAAGAGCTCACCTTCATCAAATGCCTCTACCCCCTTATCCGCTGAAGAGTTTACCTCTGCTTTCGATAGAGAATTTCATGCAAAACTGGGTAAAATCTCTCCTATGTCTCCTGCATCCTTTGCGGGGGCTTATTGCGACTGGCTTTTTCATCTTGCATTTTTGCCAGGAAAACAACTCTCCCTTATGGGAAGTGGCTTAAGAAAAAGTATAAATTTATTTGATTACAGTTTGGGGGTTACAATTGGGATCAATAAAGAATGCTGCATCAATCCTCAAATTAACGATAGAAGATTTAAGGACTTAGGGTGGCAAACATGGCCCTATAATATCTACCAACAAGCCTTTTTACTCACCGAAGAATGGTGGAATGAAACAACAAGTACAGTAAGGGGCGTCTCTGATCACCATTCCGCGGTTTTGCCCTTTCTCACTCGTCAATGCTTGGATATGGTAGCCCCGCTTAACTTCCCCTTCACGAATCCAAAAGTTATGCAGACAACTATAGAACTTAAGGGCATGAATCTTATTGAAGGGGCTAAAAATTTTGCAGTTGATATTCATCGCTCTCTTAATAAAGAATCCCCTCTTGGATCTGAAAACTTCAAGGTAGGGAAAGACGTTGCAGTAACGCAGGGGAAAGTCATATATCAAAATGATCTTATTGAATTAATACAATATTCTCCACTTACAGATGAAGTTTATGCCGAACCTATTCTGATTATACCCGCATGGATAATGAAATATTATATTCTGGACTTATCCCCCCATAACTCACTCGTAAAATACATGGTCGAACATAACCATACGGTTTTTATGATTTCTTGGAAAAATCCAACCTCAGAAGATAGAAATATCGGCTTTGAAGAATATATTAACTTAGGAATCATGGATGCATTAGAAGCCATCTCGGCAATTATACCAGGTGAAAAAGTAAATGCTGTTGGTTATTGTTTAGGAGGAACACTTCTCTCAATTGCAGCTTCTCTTATGGGACGAAATAGAGATGATCGAATCAAGTCCTTATCTCTATTTGCATCCCAAGTTGATTTTGAAGACGCAGGCGAACTTCTTCTCTTTATTGATGAAAGCCAAATCACATTTTTAGAAGATATTATGTGGGATAAAGGATACCTTGATGCCTCACGCATGGCAGGCACATTTAGTATGTTACATTCCTATGATCTTATCTGGTCAAAGGCAATAGAAACCTATCTCTTAGGAAAAAGAGAAAAGCTTTTTGACTTAATGGCATGGGACGCGGATACGACGCGAATGCCCTACAGAATGCAGTCCGATTATCTTCGCAAACTCTATCTTCATAATATGCTTTCTAACGGCAAGTTTACTGTAGGGGAACAACAGGTTGCACTTGATAACATTAAGTTACCTATCTTTTTAGTTGGAACTCAAAAAGATCATGTTGCTCCCTGGAAATCGGTTTATAAGATCCATCTCTTTACAAAGAGTGATATAACTTTCGTTCTCACAGCCGGAGGACATAATGCTGGTATCGTAAGCGAACCTGGACACGTTAGCGCACCTGGACATCCGCAGCGTACTTATCAAATTTCAACTCATAAAAAGTCAGATAAAAATCTTTTTCCAGACGAATGGCTTGCAAAAACCCCGCATAAGACGGGTTCTTGGTGGCCTGTTTGGCATCAATGGCTTTCTGAACAGTCATCAAGGAAAGTGGCACCTCCTCCCATGGGACAACCCACAAAAGGGTATAAAATTTTGCGAGAGGCTCCTGGAATATATGTATTAGAAAAGTAAGTCGTCTCCTCATAAAAAGCTGGTCTTCATCGAAATATCTTAAGAGTAAATTAAATAAATTTTAATATTATAAAAAAATATAGGTATTCTGATGAGGGATAGTAAAAAGTTGCAAACAGACATCAAAAAGAAGGCTGGTATCAAAAAATCAGCTGCTGAGAAAAAATTACCAGTTGATATAAAAACAGATGTCTCTACAGGGCTAACGGACAAGGAAGCTGCTTTACGTCTACAAAAGTATGGTGACAACGCCCTGCCAGAAAAACACCAGAGTCTTCTGCTAAAACTTCTTTCCTATTTTTGGGGTCCGATCCCAGGGATGATCGAGGCAGCGGCCGTATTATCTGGCATCATGAAGCATTGGTGGGATTTGATCATCATTGCAGCCTTGCTGTTTATCAATGCAGCGGTCGGTTTCTGGCAGGAGTACAAGGCGGATAACGCAATTGAGCTGCTCAAGGCCAAGTTGGCTCTGACAGCCCGTGTTCTGCGGGACGGCAAATGGCGGGAGATTCCAGCCCATGAATTGGTGCCCGGTGACGTCGTCTTTCTTAATTTGGGCAATATTGTACCCGCGGACATGAGTCTTGTATCTGGAGATTCCTTGAGTGTGGATCAGTCTCAATTAACGGGAGAATCTCTACCGGTAGATAAAAAAATTGGGGAGACCGCTTATTCTGGTTCCACCGTGCGACTGGGGCAAATGCAAGGCATCGTTACGGCAACTGGGGCTAAATCCTACTTCGGGAAGACAGCTAAGCTGGTGGAAGCGGCGGGGACTGTGTCCCATTTTCAGCATGCCGTGCTTAAGATTGGTGATTTTCTGATTTGTGTGACCATCGCACTGGTTGCAATAATCCTATTGGCGGCCTTCTTAAGGCATACGCCGTTCTTAGAAACCTTACAGTTTTGCCTGGTTCTGACGGTTGCAGCTATTCCAGTCGCTCTGCCTGCCGTGCTGTCGGTCACAATGGCAGTTGGCGCTGAGAAACTAGCGAAGATGAAGGCCATTGTGTCACGGTTGGTTGCCATCGAGGAGCTCGCAGGAATAGATGTGCTTTGTGCGGATAAGACTGGCACCCTGACTCAAAATAAGCTGACCGTGGGTGATGTGTGGTGTACACCAGGTGTGGACCATAATGAGCTCCTTTGGGAAGGGTCCCTTTCCAGTAGTAAAGAAAGTTCCGACATCATTGACCATACCATCATCAAAGCGGCAGGAGAATTGCCCAAGGGTTATAAAATCATCCATTTAGAACCTTTTAATTCTGTCATAAAACATACGATGGCAAAGATAAGCAAGGGTGGAAAAACCCTTTTTATAGCGAAGGGGGCGCCACAAGTTATTGCAAAAATGTGCGGTAGCGGTAATGAGGTGGATTCCAAAGTGGAGGCCTTTGCAACCCAGGGCTACCGTACGATCGCCGTCGCGCGGAAGGATGGGAATAAGTGGAAATTCCGTGGGTTGATTCCATTGTTCGACCCACCCCGTAAGGATGCGGCACAAACCCTAGATGAAGCCAAGAGTATGGGGGTTTCCATCAAGATGATTACGGGGGACCACGTTTCTATCGCTCGCCAAATTTCAGCTAAATTACATTTAGGCCTGAACATCTTGGTGGCCTCAAATCTGTTTGGTAAAAGTCTCAGCAAAAAGGCTCTTTATGACGCGCTGGATCAAGCCGATGGCATTGCAGAAGTCTTTCCCGCAAACAAATATGACATTGTTAAGGACTTACAAGGACAAGGCCATATCGTGGGTATGACTGGTGACGGTGTTAATGATGCACCCGCTCTCAAACAAGCGGATGTGGGCATTGCAGTTTCCGGTGCGACAGATGCAGCCCGTGCGGCTGCTGATATTGTGCTCACAACAACAGGTATCTCCGTTATTGTATCAGGCATTGCGGAAGCTCGGCGCATTTTCCATAGAATGTTAAGCTATGCCACCTTCCGAATTGCTGAAACTATGCGCGTGTTGCTATTTATGACTCTTTCCATCCTCATATTTGATTTTTATCCGGTGACTGTGATCATGATCGTTCTCTTGGCTATACTTAATGATTTTCCTATCATGATGATTGCCTTTGACAATGCATCTGTTGCAAAAAAACCAGTACGCTGGGACATGCTCCGTGTATTGAGTATAGCTACAGCCTTGGGAATTGTTGGCGTCATCAGCACATTTTCTGTGTTCTGGTTCGTAGAATATGTGATGCATTTGCCGCGTCCAACAATTCAGACATTGATGTTCTTGAAACTGCTGGTGGCGGGGCATCTTACGATTTATATCACCCGCGATTATAGTTGGTTTTGGGCACGTCCCTGGCCCGCTCTTAAGTTTATCGGCATTGTTGAACTTACGCAGGTGTTTGGCACGTTGGCGGCGGTGTATGGTTGGTTCATGGAGCCGATTGGTTGGATCTATGCGCTGGCAATTTGGGGCTATGCACTCCTATGGTTCGTTATCAACGATCTGATGAAAGTTGAACTCGTGCGGCTGCTCGACTTACGGTTAGCATGGAAAAAGAAACCCATCTCTCACAAACAAAAAGGAAAATAGGATTGTGCCAAAGGCTCTGCAAAAAGGCCATCATTACAACTTCCCACCGTTTGGGTTATCCCGACGAATGAAGAAATCATTATTGCAAAAGATATCTTTAAACTTACAACAACAGAACAAATGGAGAGATGAACAATGGGCGTTTTTAAGAGAAATGAAATTTCATTAACTGAAGCGGGGGAAGGCAAATTCACCCAGATGATTAAAATGGGAAAACATACTCTTCTCGCTGACGAACCAGAGGAAGTGGGAGGAAATGATAAAGGACCAAATCCTTATGATCTTCTTTTAGCAAGTCTTGGGGCGTGTACATCTATTACCGTAAGAATGTATGCTTTGCAGAAGAATATTCCTTTAAAAGGTATGAGCATCACCTTAGATCACGAAAAAGTTGATAGCGAAAACAATGAAAAAACTGATTTGATCCATTGTATCATCTCTTTGGAAGGAGACCTTACGTCAGAGCAAGAAGAAGATCTCCTTCGCATTGCAATGAAATGTCCTGTCCATAAGACTCTTTCACATGCGTCTGTTATTAAAACAACCTTAGGAACAGAGTAAGGTTAGTCTAAACTCTCTACAGCCATGGCGACAGCTTCTCCACCGCCAATGCACAGGGCTACGACGCCCTTTTTCTTGTTATGGGTTTTGAGAGCATAAATAAGTGTGGTCAGAAGCTTAGCCCCCGTTGCCCCAAGGGGATGACCGAGTGCACAGGCACCTCCGTGAACATTGACATTCTTGTGGGTGAGTCCCAAATCTTTCATTACAGCCATAACCACAACGGCAAAAGCTTCGTTAATTTCATAAAAATCCACCTCGTCCTTGCTCCAGCCCGCTTTTTTAAGGACTTTTTCGATAGCTCCAACGGGAGCCAATGTGAACCATTCAGGTTCTCGTGAATGCTCAGCTTGTGCAACAATTCTGACCAGAGGTTTAAGATTTCGCCTCAATGCTTCACTTTCTTTCATTAAGATGACAGCTGCAGCACCATCACTGATTGAGCTAGAATTAGCAGCTGTTACGGTCCCATCCTTTGTAAAGGCTGGCTTAAGGAGGGGAATTTTATCAAAGTTTACCCTACCAGGTGTTTCGTCTTCATCGACACTTATTGTTCCTTTTTTAGTGGTCACCGAGACAGGCACAATTTCTTGCCTGAAATACCCTTTTTTAATGGCTTCAAGGGCGCGCTTGTCCGTCTCAATGGCAAAAGCATCTTGCTCTTTTCTGGTAAAACCGTATTTTTTAGCCGTGTTTTCGGCAAAAACACCCATAGAGGTCCCCCCCGTATAGGCATCTTCCAAGCCATCAAGCATCATGTGGTCTTCGATTTGATGAGAGCCCATGCGTAAGCCAGTCCGAGCACCAGATAATAGAAAGGGAGCACGGGTCATACTTTCCATTCCCCCTGCAATGACGATGTCGATTGAACCTGCAAGAATTGCATCATGGGCAAACATCACAGACTTTAAGCCCGATCCACAAACTTTATTAATCGTTACACACGCTACTTTTTTAGGAAGTTCAGCATTGAGCGCTGCTTGACGTGCTGGGGCTTGTCCTAATCCTGCGGGAAGAACACAGCCCATGATAACTTCATCAATATCTTCTCCTGAAATTTTTGCAGCTTCCAAAGCCCCTTTTATTGCCGTTGTTCCGAGTTGAATCGCGCTCACATCTTTATAGACACCTAAATATGAACCGGTAGGAATACGTTTAGCCGCAACGATGACGATTGAATCTTCTGACACGTCGAACTCCTTATTTTTTCTGATAGTAGCTTAAGAGTCTCTCGTTAATATAAAGTTAAGATGTATAAATACTAAGGTGGAGATTCATACAAAACATCAGAGAGGGCGAGCTCAAAATTTTGTTCATGGAACCTAGTCTGAGGGGCTATGAAATTTCTAAAATTTTGTTCGCGGATTTTATATATGACAATAAAGAAAATTATAATTAACACTAATGTTCCAAGAATTATGTATCTGCCTTTCGTATTCACTATATTATCCTCGCTTTAGAAGCGTAAGTTTCCTGCGATATTGTACTTTATTGAAAATTCT
>DATKTE010000308.1:0-6884 GCA_035531295.1 Alphaproteobacteria bacterium | reverse complement strand
TAATTACAATATAGTAACTCGCAAAGCTATTTTCAAGTAGAAACTGAAGCAATATTCATTTATTCTGTAAGGCGTTGTATAAAAACAATTTATTATGATATTTTTTGTGATTAATTTCCTGTAAGTGTCAACTAATATAAAATAATAAATGGATTATTAATCTATCATTACATCAACAAAACCTGAAGCTACATAGTGTTTCGCTTTGATCCCTTAAATTAGCTATTTAGCTGTCACTTCCACGATCTAAAAAACTTGTTCGGCTTACTTGCAGGCCTTTTATAAATTCCAGAGGTCTAGTTCGGAACCATCTTATTCAGCTCAACCACCGATAGTCCTTCGCTCATTGTTCAATAACAAAGGGGCACCATTTCCATGGTGCCCCCTCCTTGTTAGACACTCATTTTACTGTAGTGGCTTATTTATCTCTTTGATAACCTTTTTTGTATGTATGTTGAACCCTAGGACCTGGCTTTACTGGAGCTGGCTTCACCGCGACAGGAGCTGGCTTCACTGCGACAGGAGCTGGCTTCACTGCGACAGGAGCTGAGCGTGGCGTTGCTGAAGGGCTAGAATCTTTTAAAGCCTGTTGCTGCGTGAGACTTAAAAATTCTCCAAGTTCATCTAAATCATCAAAGTCTTCTAGCGAAAGACCTTTTGGGAATGCTTCATCAGGAAGTGCGGTAATAAACTTTGCAATCTCAGAATCGTATTTAGCATCACCTTCTTCATCATCAGATGTAAAAGAGTCATATCCACTACTGCACTCCTCCGCCTCATCGCTTAAATCTTCTAACTTCGCATTTGGATGTAATTTAAATCCGTGCACTCTTGGCTTCGTGTCCGTCTGCTTCTCTTCCATTGCGTAAGATGAAGAGGAACCAGCTACGAAGAATGCTCCAAAAGCCAAAAATGACGCTGTTAGTAAAAGAGAGTTTTTCATATTAACCACCTACTAAAATAATGTTAAAAACATAAGATAGACTTTACCATAAATATCTATCACGTTTACACGTAATTACAATTTAGTAACTCGCAAAGCTATTTTCAAGTAGAAACTGAAGCAATATTCATTTATTCTGTAAGGCGTTGTATAAAAATAATTTATTATGATATTTTTTATGATTAATTTCCTTCAAGCGTCTACTAATATAAAATAATAAATCGATTATTAATCTATCATTACATCAACAAAACCTGAAGCTACATAGTATTTCGCTTTGATCCCTTAAATTAGCTATTTAGCTGTCACTTCCACGATCTAAAAAACTTGTTCGGCTTACTTGCGGGCCTTTTATAACTTCTAGAGGTCCAGTTCAGAATCATCCTATTCAGCTCAACCACCGATAATACTCCGCTGATTTTTCAATAACAGAGGGGCACCATTTCCATGGTACCCCTCTCATTGTTAAACACTCATTTACTGTAGTGGCTTATTTATTTTGTGAAGAGCTTCCTTTTTTGTATGTATGTTGAACTCTTGGACCTGGCTTTACTGGAGCTGGCTTCACTGCAACAGGAGCTGGCTTCACTGCAACAGGAGCTGGCTTCACTGCAACAGGAGCTGGCTTCACCGCGACTGGAGCTGGCTTCACCGCGACTGGAGCTGGAGTTGGCCTGGTTGCATTCTCACCCTCTTGAAGCGCCCATGCAAGCTCTTCATCTTGAAGCTGCCGTGTTTCCTCTTCTTCTTGAAGCTGGCGTGCAAATTCTTCATCTTGAAGGTTCTGAACTAACTTTTGATCGTCAAGTTCAGAAAGATCCCCTGTAAGATAAGCCTCATACAATGCTTGTGTTAGGAAGGCGATCTCTCCTTCTGAATCCTCAGATTTCAAGTCGCTACCATCTTCATGGTTTGAAGTCGAAGCATCCGTTTCCTTCTCTTTTTCTCCATCCTCTTCATCGCCTATTAAACGCCTCTTTTTAGGTGCCTTTTTAGATTCTTCTTTTTCAGATGCTTTTCTTGCAGCTTCAGCTTCTTCTACGAGGTCCTGATGCCACACTGCTCTTGCAAATGCATCATCTTTCTGGACTTGATCGGTCTGGGTAGAAGCTTGTTTTTTTGACTTTTTAGATTCTTCAGCTGCTACAGCCAGGGCAACCTCTCTATCAGATAGGACGGGCTGGGTAGCCGCAGAGTTACGTGCCGGAGTTGAAGAAGTGGTTGTCGGCGTAGTTACAGAAGAGCCCAAACCTTTCAGATTTATTTTTCCTGCTCTTGGAGCTGGCTTTACTGCTACTGGAGCTGGCTTCGGCTGCGGAGGTGTGGGAGCTGGTGCTGGCTTTGGAGCTTCTTTCTCTCTGGCTGCTTTCCACTTAATAGCACGCTCCTCTATTGCCCGCGCTTCCCTACTGCCCGCTAGAATAATATCAGCCTTTTCCGCCTCTTCTTTAGACATTGATATATATGTTTTTCCGTCAATTGTCTCTAGACGGCCAGCTCTTCCTAAATTAACTGCAGGGACTGCAGCGAATTCCTCCGGAATCATCGCCATTTGTTCATCCGGTGTAAGAATTTTTATTTCAATTTTTTGACCTGTAGCAACATTTCCTGCTTCATTTGAAATGAGTTCATCCTCCTCAAAGAAGTTGCTATTAACAGTCATATTCGGATTTTTCCCGTTAGCTAGGTGTTCATAGTGGTGCCAAATTTTAGACGGGTTTTGACGAACTTGAGGTTCAGGTGTTGACGCTGTTGTTGTCGTTGTCGTAGTCGTCGTCGTCGTAGACGTTGTATTAGGTTGAGGAGTTTTTGAAGTTTTAGAAGCTGCTTCCTTCTGCTTTTTAGCTTGATCTTGAGCTTTTTCTTCTTCTAGGCGTCTTGCTTCTGCTTCTTTCTTTGCTTGCTTTATTTCTTTCGCACGCTTTGCTTCGGCTTCGGCTTTTGCCTTGATCTCTGCTTGCCGTACTTCTTCCACACGCTTTGCTTCGGCTTCGGCTTCGGCTTCGGCTTTTAGCTCTTCTGCAAAATTTGTGCTTGCTAGCTGCATTGCTTCTTCTAGTGCTTTTAACTTTGCTTCGGCTTCGGCTTCAGGTTCATCTTTGCGCTTTAGTGCGGACAAATCATCCCATAATCCATAGATCTTTTTTTCACTTTGTTCTGCTTTTTCATCTAGTAAATATATTTCTTTTTGTAGTTTTTCATCACTCTTCTGATCCTCTGCATCACGTTTAGCTCTTTCTGCAGCACGTTTAGCTCTTTCTGCAGCATGTATCTGGTCAAGTTCAGTTGAATCTAACATAGTTAAGTTCTGCTCTTTTTCACCATCTTCTTCATTAGTATTTGAAGAATCGGGAAATTGGGGTAGGGGGCCAGATGCAGTAAATTCTGTGCTACTATCATCCAAAGCAGCTTCTAATGCATTCAGAGTTGACTCACCGAGCTGTTCCTTTACAGCGTCGCTGGAAGCGTCTTCTCCCATATAAGAGATATTGGATTGCGACAAACCATTATTATTTATTGGCTGACCGGCAAACAGGGTATCGTTATCAGGATAAGCATTCTTCGCAGCCTTTCGCAAGGTCTTGAGATCTTTGAATTCCTTGAATGCCTTATTAGCTGCAGAGGCAAACTCTCGACGCTTATTACTCTCTTTACCAAATTCATTAATTTCTAAAGCTGCTACTGTCTTAGACAGAGTATCTGCTTTCAAAGAATGAAACTCATAAATTACAGGGTCTCTGTTCTGGTCCACAGCATTCATTTCTCTAAGAGAGTCTTCACGTTTTGATCTTAGCGTTCTTATGGTATTTTCGTCTATGAAGATATCATTGAGGTATTTATCAGGGTTAATCCCCTTTGGCCCTGCATTCAAAAGAGAAGTTGTTGAAAGAAAAGAAAGTGTCATTAAAGTTAAATATTTTTTCATATTAACCACCTATTCAAATAAAAATTAAAAACATAAGATAGGTTTTTAACACAACTGCCTATCTTTTACAATTACTATACATTTAGATACTTCCTAATAAATTGTCAAGTGCAAAATAAAGATTTTTCTTTTCTAGATCCGTGTAGGAATTATATATATTAATTTGTTTTTACAGGCCGTCGCAAAATCTTAGCTTTGCCCGCATCTGCAGCGAAGGTGACCAAGTAATCTAAATATTTAAAGATTAGATCGGGTATCTGCAATAGCCTCCCGGAATACGCCAACAGTTATGCCGTGGCGATTGGTTAAGGCGGATAAAGCACCTATGAGGGACATCTAACGAAGAAGTACAAGACACCTCAAAGCGACCGACTCGGCGGCACGGGGGCAGAACAATCCTTACTCCTTTAAGTTATACCATTTTCAGGGAATAATTATACGACCCTGAAGAAAAAGGTCTTTGTGGATCGCTGTGGCTCCTTGCGGAGCCTCGCGAAGACGTGGGTGTGGGCGTCTTTGCGAGCGGAGCGAAGCAATCCAGATTATAGTTTTTTCGGGAAATGGTATTATATCTAAAGTCTTTCAGTTCCTGCTAGAATTACCGTTTTAACCCTATATCTTAAATAAGAAAGGGGGAGCCATTTAAAATGGCTCCCCCTATCAACTTATAAATCACTAAAGATTAGGAGATTATTTATTTCTTGAATAACCTTTAGTAAATGTACGGCCAGTCCTAGAAGCAGGCTGAGCTGCTTTTGGAGCTGCTGCTTTTGGAGCTGCTGCTTTTGGAGCTGCTACTGCTGCTGGAGCTGGAGCTACTACTGGAGCTGGAGCTACTACTGGAGCTGGTACTGGAGCTACTACTGGAGCTGGAGCTACTACTGGAGCTGGAGCTACTACTGGAGCTGGAGCTACTACTGGAGCTGGTACTGGAGCTGGTACTGGAGCTGGTACTGGAGCTGGTACTGGAGCTCGCTTTGCTTTTATTTGAGCGATTTGAGCCTTAATACCTTCTTGAGCATCTTCGACAACACGAATTTGTTCATTCAACTCTTCAGCACGCTTTCTGTCACCGGCTTCAGCGGCAGCACCCATATCCACAAATAACTCCTCCTTAGCAACTTGATAATCATCATAGTCTTTTTGATGTTCACCTATTGCTGTTGCAGTTTCTTTAGCTGCAGCAAGTCTATGTTTTTTTGCCTTGGCTTTAGCTTTGGCTTCAGCTTTAGCTGCTTTGGCTTTGGCTTTTTGTTTTTTTGCCTTAGCTTCAGCTTTAGCTTTGGCTTCAGCTTCTTTTTTCTCTTTTTTTGCAGCCTTTTCTTTTTTAACTGCTTCTGCAATTGCTTCTTTTTCAGCTGTCTCTTTGGCAATTGCCTGTACTACAGCTAGTACCTCTTCGTCCACCAAGCCTAGCAACTTTAAATATGATTGTTTAGCAAGCTGCTCTTCTTTATCGTGTGTGAATTTAGATTTTGTCTTAAGAGCTTTTAAGGTGTGATCTAAAGTCTCTATCTTTGCCTGCCTTTTTGCCTGAGCTCCAGCCTTAATTTTTTCACCCTTTGTATCTTTTGCTTTTCCTTGCAGATGATCAAGATGATCTTGTATTTCATTGGTGTCATCAATTTTTTCTGGATTAAATTTTTGCATTTTCCCCAGTCTATGCTTAGACTCTGCACTTAAGAGAATTAGCCTTACATCTTCATCCTCGTCTGAGTCCACATCATCAGGTTGTTCACCAAAAGTCGAAGAAGCAGTGGGTTTGTCGGCTTCTTTTTCAGTGTCCCATGAACTTTCCTTGGAATCTTTTTTCCGTGAAACTGTGGGTGAAGTTTCCGCACTTGATGATTCATCCTCTTTCATCGCATGAGATGCAGTTGGAGAAACGATATAGCATACCCCAAATGCTAAAAAGGATGTTGTCAATAAAAGTAAATTTTTTTTCATGTTATAACTACCTATTGTAAGAAGTTGATATTGCAAGGTATGAGGTTTTTTTTCTTCTCCCCGTAACCCTTGATACGTCCGAGAACGATAGATCATGATGATAAAGTCGTCAAGTAGAAAAGCAAACAAGAAGTAAACACAAAAAATTATTTGTTTTCAAATTATTATGATCAACTTTTGTCCTTTTCCCCCTCTACTTTTTACATAAACAAATATTTTTTACTTATTTTACTTTTACTAGAATACTATAATTTTGATTAATTACTACTGTCGTTTTTAATGTTTACTTTTGTATTCGATAAGCACGTCAACAATTTTGATTTAAAGTGCAATTTGCTGCCCTTTCCGTCCAAACCTGAACAATCGTAGAAGAACGCCCTATTTCTCTTAGGCAGAATCTCTTCAACTAATAGATTTCTCACCTTCTGCATATGATTTCTGATTAAACGCCGGAAGAAGTCTGATAACGTTTCAGCTTGTGCAAACTTGTAAAAAAAATACAAACACTACATCAGCGTATGTCGTTGATATTTCGCAAGTTAGGAAAACAACTGTTTCCTGTTATTGCGAGGAAGTCCATTGGGCGAACGAAACAATTCATTTTCATCAATTTTAGGGGTGAATAAATCTGTGACGTAGCCGGGTCAAAGATCATGCCCCATAGAATGACTTCCTTAAGCAAAAATCATCGAGTATTAAAATGGCCAATTGTGAAATTTGATTTTTTAAAAATGGTATGATAAACAATAAATATATACTGAAAGAAGTTTGTCTCCAGCATTGGTGGACAAAATGCCCGGGGAGAATGAGTGTAACATCATGAAAAATTGCTGTGTAATGGTGCCTTTTTTTAAATCGAGTCAGGGTCTCTTTAAACTTGTGATATTCGTGGGGACGATAACTGTTTTTATGGGACAGAATATTGTATTTGCTGAACCCAAAAATCAATTTTCTTGTGTCGTTGACCAATTTTGCGAGACGAAAGAATCTGATCTAATTATTCAAAAAATTGTCGTTGATTATTATGATGACTTAGGTATTCGCTATCGCTGGACCCACAGAATACCT